>NZ_JBILVF010000068.1:0-17385 GCF_044370595.1 Mycobacterium sp. | reverse complement strand
TCGGCCGGTACGACTGGTCGGTGGTGGCCGACGAGATCATGCGGGTCTACGAGACCGTCGCAGGCTCGGGGATCAAGGTGACGGTGGCCGGCGCGCCCGTCCGGGTCGACTGATGGGGTCGGGACTGTACTGGTCGTTGACCGCGGTTCTGGTCGCCGTCCTGGTCGGCATCGCCGTCTGGGCTTATCAGACCGCCAACCGGTTGGACCGCCTGCACGTCCGCTACGACCTGTCCTGGCAGGCGCTGGACGCGGCGCTGGGCCGCCGCGCGGTGGTGGCGCGGGCGATCGCCGCCGACGTCGGCGATGCGCGGTTGGCCGGACTTGCCGACGCCGCCGAGCGGGCACCCCGATCAGCCCGGGAGGGTTGTGAGAATGAATTGTCCACCGAGCTGAGCCAGATCGACCCGGACACCGTGCGGCCGGCCCTGGCCGCCGAACTCGCCGAGGCGGAGTCGCGGATGCTGCTGGCCCGGCGCTTCCACAACGACGCGGTCCGCGACACCCTGGCGCTGCGGGAGCGTCGCCCGGTCCGTTGGCTGAAGTTGGGTGGGCACGCCCCGCTGCCCACCTATTTCGAGATCGCCGAACCCGCCCAACGTTGACTGCCCGGACACCGACGACCCGCACCTCCGCCCGGGTGGTCCTTCTCGACGAGGACGGGGCGGTGTTGCTGCTGTGCGGGTCCGACCCGGCGATCACCGACGGCAGCGCGCCACGGTGGTGGTTCACCGTCGGCGGTGCGGCCCGCCGCGGTGAGCCGCTGGTCGGTACCGCCATACGCGAGTTGGCTGAGGAGACCGGGCTGCAGACCGATCCCGAACTACTGGTCGGCCCGGTCTGGCGCCGCGATTCCCTGATCCACTTCAACGGGGCCGTGATGGCCAGCGAGGAGTTTTACTTCGTCCACCGCGCCGGCCGCTTCGAACCGTCACCGGCCGGGCGCACTGCGCTGGAGCGCCGCTACATCCACGGCCACCGGTGGTGCGACGCCGGGGCCATCGCTGAACTGGTGGCACTCGGCCAGCAGGTCTACCCTCTGCAACTCGGCGAACTGCTGGCCAAGGCCAACCGGTTGGCTGATGGGGAACCCTGCCACAGTGACCCGTATCTCATCCGCTGAGAGCTGCTGGAATCCGTCGCCGCGAAGCTGCACTCTAGACTCAGATCTGCACCGATCGAAGGAGCTCACAGTGGATAACGCAGCGACAGCCAACGGCGCGGGCACGGCCCCACAAACCGGTACCGCGCGGGTGAAGCGGGGGATGGCCGAGATGCTCAAGGGCGGGGTGATCATGGATGTGGTCACTCCGGAGCAGGCGCGGATCGCTGAGGCTGCGGGGGCGGTGGCGGTGATGGCTCTTGAGCGGGTGCCGGCCGATATACGTGCCCAGGGTGGGGTGGCGCGGATGAGTGATCCGGATCTGATTGAGGGGATCATCGCCGCGGTGAGCATTCCGGTGATGGCCAAGGCGCGGATCGGGCATTTCGTGGAGGCGCAGATCCTGCAGGCCTTGGGGGTGGATTATGTCGATGAGTCGGAGGTGTTGACGCCGGCGGATTACACCCATCACATCGATAAGTGGGCGTTTACGGTGCCGTTTGTGTGTGGGGCGACGAATCTGGGGGAGGCGTTGCGGCGGATCACCGAGGGGGCCGCGATGATCCGCTCGAAGGGGGAGGCCGGGACCGGGGATGTGTCCAACGCGACGATGCATATGCGGACCATCGGGGGGGAGATCCGGCGGTTGACGTCGTTGTCGGAGGATGAGTTGTTCGTGGCGGCCAAGGAGTTGCAGGCCCCCTATGACTTGGTGGTGGAGGTCGCCCGCGCGGGGCGGTTGCCGGTGACGTTGTTCACCGCGGGCGGGATCGCGACGCCGGCGGATGCGGCGATGATGATGCAGTTGGGTGCGGACGGGGTGTTCGTGGGGTCGGGGATTTTCAAGTCGGGGGATCCGGCGGCCCGGGCGGCGGCGATCGTGAAGGCCACCACGTTCTACGACGATCCGGATGTGTTGGCCAAGGTTTCCCGGGGGCTCGGTGAGGCGATGGTCGGGATCAACGTCGACGACATCCCCCAACCCCACCGGCTCGCCCAGCGCGGCTGGTAAGCCTTCACGGATGAGCCGCTTGCCCGAAGACCACAGCTAAAGCATGGCGATCGAACAGATCCTTGACCTCGAGCAACTCGAAGTCAACATCTACCGGGGAGGCGTCTACAACCCCGAGTCCGGTTACCTCTCAAGGACGTTCGGCGGTCATATCGCCGGTCAGGCATTGGTGTCGGCGGTGCGGACGGTCGATCCGCGGTACCACGTGCACTCCCTGCACGGCTACTTCCTGCGCCCCGGTGACGCCACCGAGCCGGCGGTCTACTTGGTGGACCGCCCTCGCGACGGCGGTTCGTTCGCCACCCGGCGGGTCAACGCCGTGCAGAACGGCGAGGTGATCTTCTCGATGGGCGCGTCATTCCAGACCGCCCAGGAGGGCATCGAACACCAGGACGAGATGCCCAAAGTTGTGCCGCCGGAGAATCTCGT
The DNA here is from genome assembly GCF_044370595.1 of Mycobacterium sp. Taxonomy (GTDB): domain Bacteria; phylum Actinomycetota; class Actinomycetes; order Mycobacteriales; family Mycobacteriaceae; genus Mycobacterium. The sequence goes on along the minus strand of NZ_JBILVF010000068.1, from coordinate 14,843 downwards.
GCAATCGGAATCCGCGGCAAATCCCTCCGGCAACGACGGCATCGCCCAGTTCGCCGAGTGGGACATCCGCCGGGTACCGCAGGACCAGGTGACGTGGCGGCCGGGCAAGGCTTCTCAGCAGCAGGTGTGGTTCAAGCACAAGGACCCGTTGCCTGACGATCCGCTGCTGCACATCTGCGCGCTGGCCTACATGAGCGACCTCACCCTGCTCAACTCGGCTCAGGTCACTCACGTCGAGGAACGTCCCCACCTGATGGTGGCCTCCCTCGACCACGCGATGTGGTTCATGCGGCCGTTCCGCACCGACGAATGGCTGCTCTACGACCAATCCTCGCCGTCGGCGGGCGGCGGCCGAGCGCTGACCCACGGCAAGCTGTTCAACCTGGCCGGACAGATGGTGGCCGCCGTCATGCAAGAGGGGCTGACCCGCTACGAGCGCGGATACCATCCGCACGAACGATGAGCGGCGGCCCGCGGGTCGGGGTGCTCGCCCTGCAGGGCGACACCCGCGAACACCTCGCTGCCCTGAGGGAATCCGGTGCCCAGGCATCCACCGTCCGGCGCCGCGGTGAGCTCGAGGCGGTGGACGCCCTGGTCATTCCCGGTGGGGAATCCACCACCATGAGCCTGCTGCTGCGCGAGTTCGACCTGCTCGAACCGCTGCGCGCGCGACTGGCCGGCGGGATGCCGGCCTACGGGTCGTGCGCCGGGATGATCCTGCTCGCCAGCGATATCGCCGATGCCGGCGAACCCGGTCGTGACGCCGCCCCGCTGGGCGGGATTGATATGACAGTGCGGCGCAACGCCTTCGGCCGCCAAGTCGACTCCTTCGAGGGCGACATCGAATTCCGCGGACTCGACGGCCCGGCGCACGCGGTCTTCATCCGTGCACCGTGGGTTGAGCGGGTCGGCCCGGAGGTGGAGGTCCTGGCCCGGGCCCCTGGTAAGAGCCGAGATCACATCGTCGCCGTCCGGCAGGGCCGGGTGCTGGCCACGGCGTTTCACCCCGAGATCACCGGCGACCGCCGGGTGCACAAGCTGTTCCTGGACATGGTTGTCGGTAAGTGAGGACGCCCGACTCCGGTCCGCCGCCGGGGTGGGGGTATGTTGCCGTGATATTCCCACCACAGGTCAGGAGCCCGCAGTGCATATTTCACAGACGGACACCGCTCGGCTGCGGACTTCCCGCAAAGCAGTCTGCGCCGCGGCGCTTGCCGCGGGTCTGACGGTCTCGGGCATCGGGTCGGCCTCCACCGCCGATGCCAGCTGTCTGTCGTTCTCCGGGATCAACATCGGGTCCGGATGCACGAGTTCACTTTTCGGCATCGCGATCGCACTGGGCACCGGCGCGACCGCCGACGCCGGGGGACTCTTCAGCGCGTCCTACTCGATCGGGGACGGCGCGACCGCGACTACGACGGGACCGCTGGGCCTTGCGGTGGCCGCCGGACCGGCCTCGCTGGCGCAGGTGTTGGGGGGCGCCTTCAACGTCGCCGTCGCGGTGGGGGCGACCGGTGGTGAGAACTTCGCGCAAGCCGATGCCGGCTACGGCGCGTTCGATTTCGCGAACCTGGCCGTCACCCTGGGCAACAACTCCTATGCGTTCGCCGGCGCGCCCACCCCCGAAGAGCTGGGCGCCGGCAACATTGCGATCAACCTGGGTGAGGGCAACGACGTCGAAGCGGTCGGCTTCCTCAACGGCGCGCTCGGCGTCGGGGGCAAGGAGCCCTACATCAACAACCTGGTCGTCGCGAGCGGGGTGTTCAACAGCGCCTCCAGCATCGGCGGCGACCTGAACACCGTCATCGCCGGCACATCGTCGTCGGCGTTTGCCAACTCGGCGTTCAACGTCTTCGGCCGCGGCAACACGGTCACTGCGGGAACGGGTCCGTTCACGCTGGCCGGGTCGATCTTCCAGAACGGGGCGACGGTCACCAAAGCCAGAGCGGGTTTCAACATCAACGGGCTCAGGGTGCCCGACACCGCGGCGGCTATTGACACTCCGCCAGCGAAGGACACTCCGCGTGCGGCGGCCTCGCGGCGCGGCGCCGGAGATGCCGCGTCGCCCGGGGCTGCGGTTCGAGGAAAGCGAACCAGCCGGGATTAGCCACTGACTGGAGCCCAACCCGCGGGAGCAGGATCGGGCCCCGCAGTAGACTCAGCGGCGCACAAACCGGCACAGGAAACCGGCACGGAGGGACTTCAGGGACCATGAGCGGCCATTCCAAGTGGGCTACCACCAAGCACAAGAAGGCCGTCGTCGACGCCAAGCGCGGCAAGCTGTTCGCCAAGCTGATCAAGAACATCGAGGTGGCCGCCCGCACCGGTGGTGGTGACCCAGACGGCAACCCCACCCTCTACGACGCCATCCAGAAGGCCAAGAAGTCCTCGGTGCCCAACGACAACATCGAACGCGCGCGCAAGCGCGGCGCCGGTGAAGAGGCCGGCGGCGCGGACTGGCAGAACATCACCTACGAGGGGTACGGACCGAACGGAGTGGCGGTGCTCATCGAGTGCCTGACCGACAACCGCAACCGGGCCGCCGGCGAGGTCCGGGTGGCGATGACCCGCAACGGCGGCAATATGGCCGACCCCGGTTCGGTGGCCTACCTGTTCTCCCGCAAGGGCGTCATCACACTGGAGAAGAACGGGCTCAGCGAGGACGACGTCCTGCTCGCGGTGCTCGACGCCGGCGCCGAGGAGGTCAACGACCTCGACGACAGCTGGGAGATCATCTGTGAACCGACCGATCTGGTCGCCGTCCGCACCGCCCTGCAGGACGCCGGGATCGAGTACGACTCCGCCGAGGCCAGCTTCCAACCCTCGGTCACCGTGCCGGTGGATCTGGATGCAGCCCGCAAGGTGCTCAAACTGGTCGACGCGCTGGAAGACAGCGACGACGTGCAGGACGTCTACACCAACATCGACATCCCCGACGACGTCGCTACCCAACTGGACGAGGACTGACCCGCCCGGGGGCGTGTCCTGACGGCCTCTGACGCACGCCGCCGCTAAACTATCGAACAACTGTTCGTAGGCGAAAGGCGTCCGGAGTGCGGGTAATGGGTGTGGACCCGGGCTTGACCCGCTGCGGTCTCTCGGTGATCGAGGGTCGCAGCGCCCGCCAGGTCATCGCCCTCGATGTCGATGTGGTGCGCACCACGGCGGACGAACCGCTGTCCATGCGGCTGCTCGCCATCAGCGATACCGTCGAACACTGGATGGACACCCATCAGCCGGATGTGATCGCCATCGAGCGGGTGTTCTCCAACGCCAACGCAAACACTGCGATGGGCACCGCCCAGGCGGGCGGTGTCATCGCGCTGGCAGCCGCGCGCCGGGGCATCGACGTGCACTTCCACACCCCCAGCGAGGTCAAGGCCGCAGTCACCGGCAACGGCCGCGCAGACAAGGCTCAGGTCACCGCGATGGTCACCAAAATCCTTCAGCTGCAACAGAAACCGACCCCCGCCGACGCCGCCGACGCCCTGGCTCTTGCCATCTGTCACTGCTGGCGGGCGCCGATGATCGCCCGGATGGCCAAGGCACAGGAGATGGCGGCCGAGCAGCGCCGTGCCTACGCGGCTCGGTTGAAGGCGAGCGTGAAGTGATCGCCTCGGTACGCGGTGAGGTGCTTGACCTCGCCCTGGACCATGCGGTGATCGAGGCCGCCGGGGTCGGCTACAAGGTGATGGCCACCCCCGCCACGCTGGCCACCCTGCGCCGCGGTGAGCAAGCCCGCCTGATCACCGCGATGATCGTGCGGGAAGACTCGATGACGCTGTATGGATTCGCCGACGGGGACGCGCGTGATCTGTTTTCGACGTTGCTCGGGGTGTCCGGGGTGGGCCCCAAGATCGCGCTGGCCACTCTGGCGGTCTACGACGCGGCGGCGCTGCGCCAGGCACTGGCCGATGGTGACGTCGCCGCGCTGACCCGGGTGCCCGGCATCGGCAAGCGCGGCGCTGAGCGCCTGGTGCTGGAATTGCGCGACAAGATCGGGGCGCTGCCCACCGTCGGCGGTACATCCCCGGCAACCGGCCACGCCGTCCGCGCGCCGGTCGTCGAAGCGCTTGTCGGCCTTGGCTTTCCGGCCAAGCAAGCTGAGGAGGCCTGCGACAAGGTACTCGTCGGCGAACCGGAGGCCAGCACATCGAACGCGCTGCGCGCCGCGCTGTCGATGCTGGGGAAGAAGTGATTGCGATGAGCCGCTTGCACGATGAGCGGGAGACCTAGTGGGCCGGTTCGAGGACGACGCCGAGGAGAGTGTCGAGGAGCGGGAGGTGTCGGCCGCGCTGACCGTCGGTGAGGGCGACGTTGACGCCAGCCTTCGGCCCCGCTCGCTGGGTGAGTTCATCGGTCAGCCGCGGGTGCGCGAACAGTTGCAGTTGGTCATCGAGGGAGCCAAGAACCGCGGTGGCACACCGGATCACATTCTGCTGTCCGGGCCGCCCGGTCTGGGCAAGACGTCGCTGGCGATGATCATCGCCCACGAACTGGGTTCCTCGCTGCGGGTCACCTCCGGCCCGGCGCTGGAACGGGCCGGGGATCTGGCCGCCATGCTGTCCAACCTCGTCGAGGGCGATGTGTTGTTCATCGACGAGATCCACCGCATCGCCCGGCCCGCCGAGGAGATGCTCTATCTGGCCATGGAGGACTTCCGCGTCGATGTCGTCGTGGGGAAAGGCCCTGGGGCCACCTCGATTCCGCTGGAGGTGGCCCCGTTCACCCTGGTGGGTGCCACGACCCGATCCGGAGCGTTGACCGGCCCGCTGCGTGACCGGTTCGGCTTCACCGCTCACATGGACTTCTACGAGCCCGCCGAACTCGAGCGGGTCCTGCACCGCTCGGCCGGCATCTTGGGCATCGAACTCGGCACGGAGGCCAGCGCCGAGATCGCCCGGCGTTCCCGCGGCACCCCACGCATCGCCAACCGGCTGCTGCGCCGGGTGCGCGACTATGCCGAGGTCCGTGCCGACGGGGTGATCACCCGGGACGTCGCCAAAGCCGCACTGGAGGTCTACGACGTCGACGAGTTGGGTCTGGACCGGCTGGACCGGGCGGTGCTCTCGGCGCTGACCCGAAGTTTCGGCGGCGGCCCCGTCGGGGTGTCGACACTGGCGGTCGCGGTCGGGGAGGAGGCCGCAACGGTCGAGGAGGTGTGCGAGCCGTTCCTGGTCCGCGCCGGCATGATCGCGCGCACCCCGCGCGGACGGGTCGCCACCGCGCTGGCGTGGACCCACCTGGGCATGACCCCGCCGCCATCGGCCGGTGCGATGGGTCAGCCCGTTCTGTTCGACTAACTCCCGAGGGGGTCTTTAGGACACGGGTCCTAGGACACGGTGCGGATGAGTTTCTTGTTAACGAACTCGTCGATGCCGAACCGGCCCAGTTCACGTCCGAAACCGGAGCGTTTCACCCCGCCGAAGGGCAGTTCGACCCCCTCGGCGCCGACGGCGTTGATGAAAACCATGCCGGCGTCGATCTTGTCGGCCACTCGCTTGGCCTGTTCCGCGTCGGTGGTGAAGACATACGAGCCCAGCCCGAACGGGGTGTCGTTGGCCACCTGTACGGCCTCGTCCTCGGAGTTGACCTTGTACACGGCAGCTACGGGGCCGAACAGTTCCTCGCGATAGGAGGGCGAGTCGGGGGACACGCCGGTCAGCACTCCGGGCGGGAAAAAGGCGCCCTTGCGTTCGCCCGCGGAGACCAGTTGGGCGCCGTCGGCGACCGCCCGCTGGACCTGCTCGGCCAGCCGTTCCGCCGCAGCTGCCGAGGACAGCGGAGCAAGGCCTTCGGCGATCTCCAGCACTTTCTTGGTGAACCGGTCGACGAAGTCGTCATAGAGGTCCTCCACCACGATGAACCGCTTGGCGGCGTTACAGGCCTGGCCGGTGTTCTCGAAGCGGCCGGCCACGGCGGCATTGACGGTGGCATCAAGGTCGTCTGTGCTCAACACGATGAACGGGTCGGAGCCGCCGAGTTCGAGTACGACCTTCTTCAGGTTGCGACCGGCGATCTCGGCGACCGCCGCGCCCGCGCGCTCCGAACCGGTGAGCGAGACGCCCTGAACACGCGGGTCGGCGATGGCGTCAGCGATCTGTTCGTTGGTCGCGTAGACGTTGACGTAGGCCCCCTTGGGGAACCCGGCGTCATCGAAGATCTGCTGGATGGCCTCGGCGGACTCCGGGCATTGCGGGGCGTGCTTGAGAACGATGGTGTTGCCCAGCGCGAGGTTCGGTCCGGCGAATCGGGCCACCTGGTAGTAGGGGTAGTTCCACGGCATGATGCCCAGCAGCACCCCCACCGGACCGCGTCGGATCACCGCGCTGCCGCCGCCGTCGAGCAGGTCGATGGGTTCGTCGGCGAGGAACTTCTCGGCGTGGTCGGCGTAGTAGTCGTAGATCGCCGCGCTGAAGTCCACCTCACCCAGCGACTGGTCGACCGGTTTTCCCATCTCGCGGTTGATGATCTCAGCCAGCTTTTCCCGGCGCTCGGTGTGCAATTGGGCGACCTTTTTGATCAGCGCCGCCCGCTGAGCCACCGTCGAACTCTTCGACCACTCCCGGAATGCGCTGTCGGCCGCGGCCAACGCCTGGTCAACGTCGTCATCGGTCGCCGTCGGGTACTCCCGCTCTACCTTGCCGGTTGCCGGATTGACGACTGCGTAGGTGTTCACAGGTAGCCCTCCTTGTAGGGAAGTTGATGGGGGTTGGCGGGATCAGAGGTCGGCGAGGATGCCGGCGAGGACGTCGAGGCCCTCAGTCAGCAGGTCATCGCTGATGGTCAGCGGCGGCAGGAAACGCAGCACGTTGCCGAACGTCCCGCAGCTCAAGACGATGACGCCTTGGCTGTGGGCGGCGGCGCAAAATGCCTTGGTCAGCTCCGGATCCGGTTCTGCGGTGCCCGATTTCACCAGTTCGACGGCGATCATCGCGCCACGGCCGCGGACGTCGCCGATCCGGTCGTCGTCGGCCTGTATCCGGCCCAGCCGGTCCTTCATCAGCCGCTCGATCTCCTTGGCGCGGTTCAGCAGCCCGTCGAGTTCGATGGTCTCAATCGTGGCCAGGGCTGCGGCGCAGGCCAGTGGGTTGCCGCCATACGTGCCGCCTACTGCGCCGACGTGGGTGGCGTCCATGATCTCGGCCCGTCCGGTGACCCCGGACAGTGGCAGGCCGTCGGCGATGCCCTTGGCGGTGATGATGAGATCCGGTTCGACGCCCTCGTCCTCGCAGGCGAACATCTGGCCGGTGCGGGCGAAACCGCTCTGCACCTCATCGGCGATGAACACCACGTCGTTGTCGGTGCACCAGGCCCGCAGCGCCGGCAGGAATCCCGGTGCGGGCACGATGAAGCCGCCTTCGCCCTGGACCGGTTCGATGATGATCGCCGCCAGATTGGCCGCCCCGATCTGTTTGTCGATCACCGTCAGTGCCCGCTCGGCGGCCAACTCCCCGTGAGTGGCCCACTCCTTGTCGATCAGCCCGTCCCGGTAGGGATAGGACATCGGAGCCCGGTAGATCTCCGGGGCGAACGGCCCCATGCCGCTCTTGTAGGGCATCGACTTGGCGGTCAAGCCCATCGTGAGGTTGGTGCGGCCGTGGTAGGCGTGATCGAAGGCGACCACCGCAGTGCGCCCTGTGTAGAGGCGGGCGATCTTCACCGCGTTCTCCACCGCCTCGGCTCCGGAGTTGAACAGCGCGGTGCGCTTGTCGAAAGAACCCGGAGTGAGCCGGTTGAGGTGCTCGGCCACCTCGACGTACTCCTCGTATGGCGTCACCATGAAGCAGGTGTGGGTGAAGTCGACGACCTGCTCGCGGACCGCGTCGACCACCCTGGGCGAGGAGTTGCCGATGGTGGTGACGGCGATGCCCGAACCCAGGTCGATGAACCGGTTTCCGTCGACGTCCTCGAGAATCCCGCCGGCGGCGCGCGCGGCGAACACCGGCATGGTGCTGCCCACGCCACGCGACACCGCGGCGGCCTTGCGTTTAGCTAGTTCAGTGGAGTTCGGACCGGGAATTGCGGTGATGAGTTGGCGGGTCTGTTCGACGATGCTCATGGTGTTCTCCAGGCGGATCGAAGCGGGTAAGACGAGCCTAGTCCGCTGGTAGCCCGCCGCAACCGAAAACCGTTGACGGGGGTGGGTCACCCGATGGCCGGTCTGTCCACCCGGTGCACAGCTGCGAAGTCGGCCACCGGCCGTCGCCGAAGCCGTACGGGTGCCCGACCGGCAGTTAAAGCCCGCGGAATAGGACCAGAATGCGAGCCACCACCTCGTCTTCGACCGGCTCAGAGGTGAACGCGCAACGCCTCGATCAGGTGCATCGCGCTATTCTCGGCGCGGCAACGCGGCCCGGCAATGCCGTGCCTGAGGGACCGGCTGCCCAGCGCAATGGCAGACTGGTCAGACAACGGCCCCGGGTTTGGCTGTTCCCCTGGGACGCCGAGCCGCCCACAACCGAGACCGAAAGACGCCCAACGCCATGGATCTACTCAGCCTGCTGCCCCTCTTCATCATCATGGGGGCGTTCCTGTTCTTCGCCTCCCGCCGTCAACGCAAGGCCATGCAGGCGACCATTGACCTGCACGAGTCCCTCCGTATCGGCGACCGGGTGCATACCACCTCTGGATTGCAGGCCACCATCACCGGGATCTCCGACGACACCGTGGACCTGGAGATCGCCCCGGGGGTGGTCACCCGCTGGATGAAACTGGCGATTCGGGACCGCATCGAGCCGGAGGTTGCGGAGGTCGAGGAGGCACCCGCCGCCGGTCGGTTGAGCGACCTCGCCGACAGCGATGCGGACCGGTTGCCCAGGGACTGACACCCGCACCCGTACCCTCTTGCGGGGAAGCGCGGACGACCGCCGGGGGCAGACCACCCACAGCCCGCCCCGGTCCCCGCATCGACTTAGGAGAATCGACACGTGGCATCGTCACCGGCGCCGGTGCACCCGTACCGCTATCTGGCGCTGTTTTTGGTCATGCTGCTCGGCGTCTACCTGCTGATCTTCCTGACCGGGAGCAAACAGGCCAAACCAAAGCTGGGCATCGACCTTCAGGGTGGCACCCGGGTCACCTTGACGGCGCGAACCCCGGACGGATCCCAGCCCACCCGTGATGCACTCAATCAGGCGCAGGAGATCATCAGCGCCCGAGTTGACGGCCTTGGCGTGTCCGGATCCGAGGTGGTCATCGACGGAGACAACCTGGTCATCACGGTGCCGGGTAACGACAGCACCGAGGCCCGCAATCTCGGGCAGACTGCCCGGCTGTTCATCCGACCGGTGATCGGCCAGCCCATTCCGGTCGAGGCCATCAAGAATCCGCCCCGCCCGCCCGGTGCGCCGGGGGCTGCCCCGGGTGCGCCCGGGGCGCCACCGGGGGAGCCTGGGGCGCCACCGGGTGAGCCTGGCGCTCCGCCGCCACCGCCCGGGGAGCCTGGCGCTCCGCCGCCGCCCGGTGAGCAGGGCGCGCCGCCGCCCCCACCAGCACCCCCCGCGGAGGCGCCCGCGCCGCCGCCGGAGGCCCCGGCGCCACAACCGCGGCCGTATCCGCTTGAACCCACTCCGTCTCCGGAGCCGCCGGTTCCCCCCGGGCCCGGTCAACCAGCCCCGTCGGGCGCGCCGGGTCAGCCTGCCCAGCCCGAGCCTCCGGATCCCCGCAAAGACTTGGCGGGTCGGATCAAGTTCGAGAAGGAACTGCGCCAGAGCACCAATCAGAACCTGCTGTTGCTCTCGGTGCAGTACATGGCGGGGCGCTGCGATCAGGACGACGTGCTCTCCGGCAACGATGACCCGAACCTGCCGTTGGTGACCTGCTCGCAGGACAAGAAATTCGTCTACATCCTGGACAAGTCGATCATCAGCGGCGATCAGATCAAGAACGCCAGTTCCGGCTTCGACCAGCAGGGCGGCGCCTACGTCGTCGACCTGGAGTTCAAAGACGAGGCGGCCACGACCTGGGGTGACTTCACCGCTGCCAACATCGGCACCCAGACCGCCTTCACCCTGGACTCCCAGGTGGTCAGCGCCCCGCAGATCCGGGAGGCCATCCCGGGCGGCCGGACCCAGATCTCCGGCGGCGACCCGCCGTTCACCGTGGAGTCGGCCAAGGCGCTGGCCAACGTCCTCAAATACGGTTCGCTACCGCTGTCCTTCGAATCCTCAGAGGCCGAAACCGTCTCGGCCACATTGGGATTGACCTCACTGCGGGCCGGCTTGATCGCCGGCGCCATCGGGGTGGGGATGGTGCTGTTGTACGCGCTGGCCTACTACCGGGTACTCGGCTTCCTCACCCTGCTGTCGCTGGCGGCCTCCGGTGCCATGGTTTACGGAATCCTGGTGCTGCTGGGCCGATACATCAACTACACCCTGGACCTGGCCGGTATCGCCGGTCTGATCATCGGCATCGGCACCACCGCCGACTCCTTTGTGGTGTTCTTCGAACGCATCAAGGACGAGATGCGCGAAGGCCGGTCTTTCCGGTCGGCGATACCGCGGGCCTGGGTGCGGGCCCGCAAGACCATCCTGTCCGGATCGGCGGTCAGCTTCCTAGCCGCCGCGGTGCTGTACTTCCTGGCTGTCGGTCAGGTCAAGGGCTTCGCCTTCACGCTGGGTCTGACGACGATCCTCGACGTCGTGGTGGTCTTCCTGATCACCTGGCCGCTGATGTACCTGGCGTCCAAGTCGGCGACCATGGCCAAGCCGGGCTTCAACGGATTGGGTGCGGTCCAGCAGATCGCACGTGAGCGGCGCGCCGCCGTGGCCGCCGCGACGGGACGGGGATAGCCGATGGTCGAGAAAACCACAGGGGCCGACAAGAACACAGGAGTGATGTCAGCCGTCGACGTCGAAACGAGCGGCGTCGAGGTCTCCGACGCGGCACTGCCGCGGCACGGCTTCTTCAACCGCCTCTACACCGGCACCGGCGGCTTCGACGTGATGGGCAGGCGGAAGATCTTCTTCGCCATCACCGCGGCGATGGTGGCCATCGGGATCGCCAGCATTCTGCTGCGGGGCTTCACCTTCGGCATCGACTTCCAGGGCGGAACTAAGGTCGGGTTCCCCCGCGGGGACGCCTCCATCACCCAGGTCGAGCAGGTGTTCACCGACACCATCGGCACGGCCCCCCAGTCCGTGGTCTTCGTCGGCAACGGCCCGGGTTCCACCGTCCAGATCCGATCCAAGGCGCTGACCAACGACCAGACCGCCGAACTGCGGGAGGCGCTCTACGAGAAGTTCCAACCCAAGGGCAGCGACGGCAAGCCGAGTAAGCAGGCCATCAGCGACTCGGCGGTGTCGGAGACCTGGGGTGACCAGATCACCACGAAGGCGCTCATCGCCCTCGGGGTGTTCCTCGTTCTCGTCGGCATCTACATTGCGCTGCGCTACGAGCGCTACATGGCGATCGCGGCTTTGAGCTCCTTGGCGCTGGACCTCATCATCACCGCGGGCATCTACTCCCTGATCGGCTTCGAGGTCACCCCGGCGACGGTGATCGGCCTGCTGACCATCCTCGGCTACTCGCTCTACGACACCGTGATCGTGTTCGACAAGGTGGAGGAGAACACCAAAGACTTCCAGCACACCACCCGGCGCACGTTCGCCGAGCAGGCCAACCTGGCCGTCAATCAGACGTTCATGCGATCGATCAACACCAGCATCATCTCCGTCTTGCCCGTGCTGGCGCTTATGGTGGTCGCGGTCTGGCTGCTCGGTGTCGGCACCCTCAAGGACCTGTCGCTGGTGCTGCTGATTGGCATCCTGGCGGGCACCTACTCGTCGATCTTCTTCGCCACCCCGCTGCTGGTCGCGATGCGGGAGCGCACCCAATTGGTGCGCAACCACACCCGCCGGGTGCTCAATCGGCGCAAGGGTGTTGCTGTCCCAGCCGAGCCGACGACGACAACAGTGGTCGATGAATCCAGCATTCCCGACCCGGCCATGCTGGGCGCCGCGACGCCAGCCGTGCGTCCGGTTCGGCCGCGTCGCCCCTCGGGCAAGCGGGAACGTTAGGTTCCGCTGGTGGGTGTCAGCCGGGCTCTGAGGAGCCGTGCTGCGGTGGCCGCTGTGGTGACCGTGCTGGCTCCGTTCGCACTCAGTGGGTGCACGGACCAGGCCGCCGCGGAGCTGAACTACGCCATCGACGGAAGTCTGTCGACCTACAACACCAACACCCTTGTCGGAGCGGCCTCCGGCGGTCCGCAGGCATTCGCGCGCACCCTCAGCGGCTTCAGCTTCCACGGCCCGGACGGCCAGGCCCTCACCGACACCGACTTCGGCACCGTCACCGTCGTGGGCCGGGAGCCCCTGGTGGTCGAGTACCAGATCTCCGATAAGGCGGTCTACTCCGACGGCAAGCCGATCACCTGCGACGACATGCTGCTGACCTGGGCGGCTCAGTCGGGGCGATTCCCGGGTTTCAACGCGGCCAGCAAGGCCGGCTACCTCGACATCGCCGGGGTGGAATGCCAGGCCGGCCAGAAGAAGGCACGGGTCAACTTCCTGCCACTGCGGGCGATCGCCGACTACACCCAGCTGTTCACCGCCACCTCCTTGATGCCCGCCCACGTTCTCGGCGACCAACTCGGGATGGACGTCACCGCGACGCTGCAGAGCGGCGATCCGGCGTCGATGGGGCGGATCGCCGAGGCGTGGAACACCACCTGGGACCTCAAACCCGGGATGGACACCGAGGCGCTCAAGCGCTTCCCGTCCTCGGGGCCCTACCGGATCGACTCGGTGCTCGAGGGCGGGGCGGTGGTGCTGACCGCCAACGAACAGTGGTGGGGCGCCAAACCGTGGACCAAGCGGATCACGGTGTGGCCGCGCGGCGTCGATGTGCAGGACCGACTCAACAACGGCAGCTTCCAGGTGGTCGACGTTGCCACCGGTTCGTTGGGCACCCTGACCACTCCGGACGAATACCAGCGCGCCGAGATCCCCTCTGCGGGAATTGAACAACTCATCTTCGCCGCTCAGGGGGTGCTATCTACCCCGGAGTCCAGACGTGCGGTGGCCTCCTGCGTCCCGCGCGACCTGATCGCCGCCAACGCGGCGATGCCGATCGCCCAGACCCGTCTCAACCCGGCCATCGAGAACGCCTTCACGGTACTGGAAACCGGGCCGCTGGCCGACCAGTACAACGTGGCTAATCCGCAGGCCGCGGCGGCTGCGCTCGGGGGGCAGCCGCTGACTATGCGGTTGGGTTATCAGGCACCCAACCCGCGACTGGCGGCAACTGTCGCCGCGATCACCCAGGCCTGCGCGCCGGCCGGGATCACCGTTGTCGACGCGAACTCGGAGACCACCGGACCACAGACCCTGCGGGATGGCCAGATCGACGCGCTGTTGGCCAGCACCGGCGGGGCGGCGGGCAGTGGCTCCACCGGGTCCTCGGCGATGGACGCCTACGCCCTGCATTCCGGCAACGGCAATAACCTGTCCGGCTACGCCAACCCGCAAATCGACGGCATCATCGCCGCGCTGGCGGTGACCACCGACCCCAAGGAGCAGTCTCGCCTGATCGGTGACGCCGCCCCGATTCTGTGGACCGACGTCCCGACCCTGCCGCTGTACCGCCAGCAACGCACGGTGATCTCCTCCAGTCGGATGTCCGGCGTCCAGGCCAACCCCACGAAATGGGGTGCCGGATGGAATATGGACAGGTGGCGGCTGGAGCCATGAGCGGCAACGACGGTCAGGCCGACCCCGCCGAGATCCTGACCGCGCTGACCCGGCAGGTCCCCGACTTTCCCCAGCCAGGCGTGCTGTTCCGAGACCTGACCCCCGTCCTGGCCGACGACCGGGGATTCGCGGTTATCACCGAGGCGCTGGCGCACCTGGTCGCCGGAGCCGATCTGATCGCCGGGATCGACGCCCGCGGCTTCCTGCTCGGCGGTGCGGTGGCTCACCGCCTTGGAGTCGGGGTGCTGGCCATCCGCAAGGGCGGGAAGCTGCCGCCGCCGGTGCACAGCCGCAGCTATGACTTGGAGTACGGCACAGCCACCCTGGAGATTCCCGCTGATGGCGTGGACCTGGCCGGTCGGCGGGTGGCCATCGTCGACGACGTCTTGGCCACCGGCGGCACGGTGGCTGCCGCCCGCGAGCTGCTGGACATCGTCGGCGCCCAGATCACCATGGCTGCGGTGGTGATGGAATTGGCGGCGCTGGGCGGCCGGACGCGGCTGGATCCGCTGCCGGTGCGCAGTCTGCAGCTGCTCTAGATCGCAGCGTTGGAGCTGACCGTGGCGGGCAACCCGATATCCTCAGGATTGAACGGAGGTGACCATGGCACCGGATCCGAGCACAGAATCGGGCAGCGCCGCAGTCCAGCCGGTCGCCGAGCTGCCCGAGCCGCGCCCGGAACCGTTCCCTCCGAAAGCCGCCAGCGCCTCCCGGCGGGTGCGGGCCCGATTGGCGCGGCGGATGACCGCCGGACGCAGCACCGTCAACCCGGTCCTGGAACCGCTGATCGCAGTGCACCGGGAGATCTACCCGAAAGCCGACCTGGCGATCCTGCAGCGCGCCTACGAGGTCGCCGAGGCCAAGCATGCCGATCAACTGCGCCGCTCCGGGGACCCCTACATCACCCACCCGCTGGCGGTGGCCAACATCCTGGCCGAACTGGGTATGGACAGCACCACGTTGGTCGCCGCGCTGCTGCACGACACCGTCGAGGACACCGGTTACACCCTGGGGGCCCTGACCGCCGAGTTCGGCGAGGAAGTCGGCCACCTTGTCGACGGTGTGACCAAACTCGATAAGGTCGTTCTCGGCAGTGCTGCTGAGGGCGAGACGATCCGCAAGATGATCATCGCGATGGCCCGCGACCCGCGG
>NZ_JBILVF010000201.1:0-5134 GCF_044370595.1 Mycobacterium sp. | reverse complement strand
GAGCACGGTCCGCGCGCACGGCCCGCCCTGATCCAGCGACGACGCACACGCCACCAACCCGTAGCGCGAGACGGTGCCGTAGGTGGGCTTGACCCCGACGGTGGCCGTCAGCGCGGCTGGCTGACGGATCGATCCGCCGGTGTCCGAGCCGATGGCCAGCGGTGCCTGGAAGGCGGCCAGTGCGGCGGCGCTGCCACCGCCGGAACCGCCCGGGACACGGTCGACGTCCCACGGGTTGCGGGTGGGGCCGTAGGCGGAGTTCTCGGTGGAGGAGCCCATGGCGAACTCATCCATGTTGGTCTTGCCGAGGATCGGGATGCCGGCCTGACGGATCCGGGCGGTGACCGTCGCGTCATACGGCGACATCCAGCCCTGCAGGATCTTCGAGCCGCAGGTGGTCGGCATATCGGTGGTGGTGAAGACGTCCTTAAGCGCCAGCGGCACCCCGGCCAGCGGCGACGGCAGGTCCGCACCGGCGGCCACCGCGGCGTCCACCGCGGCGGCGGCGGCCAGCGCCTGCTCACCGGCCACGTGCAGGAAGGCGTGGTAGCGCTCATCGGTGGCGGCGATCTGATCGAGGCAGGCCCGGGTGACTTCGGTCGAGGAGATTTCCTTGGCCGCGATTTTGGCCCCGAGGGTGGCGGCGTCCATCCGGATGACCTCGTCGGGCGGGGTGCTCACGCCTCCTCCCCCAGAATCTGCGGAACCGCGAAGCGCCCCTCATCGGCGGCCGGCGCCTCGGCGAGGGCCTGCTGCTGGGTGAGGCTGGTCTGCACGACATCGGCGCGGGTGACGTTGACGTTGCGCAGCGGGTTGCCGGTGGGCGCGACGTCGGTGACGTCGACGGCCTGAATCTGGCTGACATAGCCCAGGATCGCGTCGAGTTGGCCGGCAAAGCTGAGCAGTTCGTCGTCGGTCAGCGCCAGGCGGGCCAGCTTGGCCAGCCGCGCCACCTCGTCGCGGGAGATCGCGGGGGAACTCTGGGACACGGGGGCTAAGCCTAGCCGCAGGGGTTGGACGGATTCCGGC
This sequence comes from Mycobacterium sp., assembly GCF_044370595.1. GTDB lineage: Bacteria > Actinomycetota > Actinomycetes > Mycobacteriales > Mycobacteriaceae > Mycobacterium. The sequence continues at coordinate 4,105 of NZ_JBILVF010000201.1, read as the reverse complement.
TCAGTTCGCCCGCAGACCGGTGATCGCGAACCGCTCGATGGCCGCGTAGTGCCCGCCGGTGGACACCACCACGGTGACCGCGCCGGGCGCGGCGCCCGAGACCGGCACCGAGACCGACCACGGCGAGCGCTGGCCGCCGGCCGACAGGCAGCAGGACTCCCCGATCAGACCGGACAACTGCCTAGCCTGGACGTGCAGGCTCTCATCCACCCCGCTGATGATGCCGCCGACGGCGAGAACCGGCGTCACCGGACTGCCATAGGCCGGGGAGTCGAGGGTGAGTTCGGTGTCCTCACTGCCGACCACCTCCCAGGGCGCGTCGGCGGCCGGACCCAACCGGGCCAGATGCAGGGTGGCCACCGTGATCGACTGACCCCGGGGGTCGGCCTGTCCGACGCCGACCCAGGCCTCCCGCGGTTGCACGCTCGCGGTGGTGGTGCGGTCCAGATCGGTGAATCCGAGGAACTCCCGGGTGAACTTCAGGGCAGTCGCGGCCGGGTCGGCATGCCACAGCGAATCGCCGATCGGCCTGCTCTCCGCCAGCCAGGTGTCGGCGGCGGCCTGGTCGGGGAACGGCCACAACGGCTGGTAGGGAAAGGTGTAGTCGCCGGGGGTGGGCGTGCCTCCCGCCGGAGTGGCGGGCACGCCGACGAGCATCAATGCCGCCACCCCGGCGGCGGCCAGCAGACGCCGCATACCGCGATGGTAGCCGCCGCTTGAACGAGAACAGGCTGGCGCCGGGCCGCGCTCGGCCGACATGCCCGCCGGGGTGCCCTGTGCGAGAGTTGGCGGGTGCGTTCCTATCTGATGCGGGTGCAGCTTGAGGACCGGCCGGGCAGCCTGGGTTCACTGGCCGTGGCGCTCGGGTCGGTGGGGGCGGACATTTTGTCGTTGGACGTCGTCGAGCGCGGCTCCGACCCGGACACCCACTGGGTGATCGACGACCTGGTGGTGGATCTTCCGGCCGGGGCGATGCCGGACATGCTGATCACCGCCGCCGAGGCACTCAACGGGGTCCGGGTGGAAACCATCCGGCCGCATACCGGTCTGCTGGAGGCCCACCGCGAACTGGAACTGATCGACCACGTGGCGGCCGCCGCCGGCCGGTCGGCGAAGCTGCAGGTGCTGGTCGACGAGGCGCCGCGGATCCTGCGGGTGGGCTGGTGCACCGTGGTCGAACACACCGACGCCGGCCCCCGCCGCCTCGTCGGCAGCCCCGGCGCGCCGGAGACCCAGGCCGCGGACACCCCGTGGCTGCCGATCAGCCACGCCGCCGCGCTGGACGCCACCGAGGAGTGGGTGCCCCGGCTATGGCGGGATATGGACACCACGCTGGCCGCCGCCCCGCTGGGGGAACCTCGCACCGCGGTGGTGCTGGGACGCCCCGGCGGGCCGCTGTTCCGCCCGTCGGAGGTGGCACGGCTGGGGTATCTGGCCGGGATCGTCGCCACCCTGCTGCGTTAGGCCCCCCTGCCGCGTTGGTCCCCCTGCCGCGTTGGGCCCCCTGCCGCGTTAGGCCTGTGCCGGTTCGGCGGGCGGGCCGTCGTTCAGCAGTGCGCGGAATCCCTCCTCGTCGAGGATCGGCACCCCGAGTTCGACGGCCTTGTCGTACTTGGAGCCGGGTGCGTCGCCGGCCACCACGAACGAGGTCTTCTTCGACACCGATCCGGCGGCCTTCCCGCCGCGGGCGATGATCGCCTCCCTGGCCTCATCCCGGGAGAAGCCGGTCAGTGCGCCGGTCACCACGATCGTCAGACCGGCGCAGGTAGGCGCGATGCCGGTGTCACGTTCATCGGCCATCCGCACCCCGGCGGCGCGCCACTTCGCCACGATCGCGCGGTGCCAGTCCACCTCGAACCACTCGCGCAGCGCCGCGGCGATGGTGGGCCCCACCCCCTCGACATCGGCCAACTGCTCCTGTTCCGCGGCCATGATCGCCTCCAGGCTGCCGAATGCTCCTGCCAGGGCACGCGCCGCCGTGGGGCCGACGTGGCGGATGGACAGCGCCACCAGGATCCGCCACAGCGGCCGGTCCTTGGCTTGCTGAAGGTTGGTCAGCAGCCGGGTGGCGTTGGCGGAGAGCTTGCCGTCCTTGGTGCGGAAGAAGTCGGCCGTGGCCAGGTCGTCGGCCCTCAGGGAGAACAGGTCACTCTCATCGGCAATGACCCCGGCCTTCAGCAGCGCGATCGCGGCCTCATAGCCGAGGCCCTCGATGTCCAGGGCGCCGCGGCCGGCGATGTGAAACACCCGCTCGCGCAACTGCGCCGGGCAGGATCGCGAGTTGGGACAACGGATATCGACGTCGCCCTCCTTGGCCGGGGCGAGCAGGGTGGCGCACTCCGGGCAGTGGCTGGGCATGACGAATTCGCGTTCGGTGCCGTCACGCAGGGCGACGACGGGGCCGAGGACCTCGGGGATGACGTCACCGGCTTTGCGGATCATCACGGTGTCGCCGATGAGCACGCCCTTGCGTTTGACCTCCGAGGCGTTGTGCAGGGTCGCCAGGCTCACCGTCGACCCGGCCACGCGCACCGGATCCATGAAGGCGAACGGGGTCACCCGGCCGGTCCGGCCGACGTTGACCCGGATGTCGCGCAGTGTGGTCTGCGCCTCCTCGGGTGGGTACTTGTAGGCCACCGCCCAGCGTGGCGCACGGGAGGTGGCGCCCAGACGGCGCTGCTGGGCCAGTTCATCGAGTTTGACCACCACGCCGTCGATCTCGTGCTCGATCTGATGACGGCGCTGCCCCCAGTAGTCGATCCGATCCCGCACCGCAGACAGACCCTGCACCCTGCTGGTGTGTGCCGACACCGGCAGGCCCCAGGCCTTCAGTGCGGCGAAGGCGTCGTGCAGGGTGGCCGGCGCGAAGCCCCCGGTGTGCTCGGCGTAGCCCACGCCGTGGCAGACCATCCGCAACGGCCGCCGGGCAGTCACCCCCGGGTTTTTCTGCCGCAGCGATCCGGCGGCGCTGTTGCGCGGGTTGGCGAATGGCGGCTTGCCGTCGGCCACCAGGCTGGCGTTGAGATTCTCGAAGTCGGCAAGCATGAAGAAGACCTCACCGCGCACCTCCAGAACTCCCGGAATGGGGAAATCGTCTGCGGCCGTGAGGGTTCCCGGAATGTCATCGATGGTGCGGGCGTTGAGGGTGACGTCTTCGCCGACCCGGCCGTCGCCGCGGGTGGCGGCGCGCTCCAGCCTGCCGTTGCGGTACACCAGGGCGATTGCGACCCCGTCGACTTTGAGTTCGCACAGGTAGTGCGGATCCGGTCCGATCTCGTTCTCCACCCGCGCCGACCAGGCCAGCAGTTCCTCGGCGTTGAACACGTCGTCGAGGCTGAGCATGCGTTCGAGGTGTTCGGCGGAGGTGAATTCGGTGGCGAAGCCCGCCCCGCCGACAAGTTGAGTCGGTGAATCGGCCACCCGCAGTTCGGGATAGCGTTCTTCGAGCCCGAGAAGTTCGTTGTACAACGCGTCGAAGTCGGCGTCGGAGACGACCGGCGCGTCTTTGATGTAGTACCGGAACTGGTGCTCGCGCACCTCTTCGGCCAATTCCTGCCAGCGGCGGCGAACCTCCGGGTCGAGAGGATCGTGTTCGGCAGCCACCTTGGTGAAGCTACTTACGCCCGGGCAGCTTCATCACGGTCTGGACCATCGGGAACAGCGACTTCTGCCACAAGGTCTCCGAAATGCCGAACGGCGGATCGAGATTGAGAACCCGCGCCGTCGCGATGGTCTGCGCCTCGGTGTATTTCAGAAGTCCCTCCGGACCGTGCCGGCGGCCGACACCGGATGTGCCCATCCCGCCCATCGGAGCACTGAGGCTGCCCCAGGCGAAGGCGTAGCCCTCGTTGACGTTGACCGTCCCGCAGTGCAGCCGGGCGGCGATCCGCTCCCCTTCGGCATCCGATCCGGCCCATACGCTGGCGTTGAGACCGTACTCGGTGTCATTGGCCTTCGCGATGGCCTCCTCGACGTCGGCGACGGGATAGATGGCGACCAGTGGGCCGAAGGTCTCGTTGGCGTAGCACTCCATCTCCGGGGTGACACCGGTGAGCACAGTCGGCTCGTAGAACAGCGGTCCAATGTCCGGGCGAACCTTGCCGCC
>NZ_JBILVF010000067.1:0-17469 GCF_044370595.1 Mycobacterium sp. | reverse complement strand
CGCCGCTGAGACCGTCACCGCCACGGGCACCCTTGCCGCCGCTGCCGGCCTGGGCGCCGTCACCACCGGCACCGACCGTGCCGTCGCTCGCCCCGGCACCACCGGCGAGGCCCTTGGCGCCGCCCTTGCCGCCCTTGCCGCCATCACCGCCGGCGCCACCGGCACCGCCCGCCGTCGCCGGGGTGTCCGGGGAGCCGTTGACCGCATCGCTGCCGCGGAATCCATTGCCGCCGTTGGCGCCGGCGCCGCCGGTACCTCCGGCGCCGCCGTTGCCGCCGTTGCCGTTGCCGCCCGCGGTTCCCTTGGGGGCGCTGCCGCCGGTGCCGCCGCGGCCGCCCGCACCGCCCTCGCCGGCGTCGCCGCCCGCGCCACCGGCCTGACCGGGTTGACCGTTGTCGATCGCGTCTAAGCCGAATTCGCCGTCGCCGCCGTCGCCGCCGCGGCCGCCGGAGCCGGCATTGCCGCCAGCGCCTCCGTTGCCGGCCAGAGCGCCCGCCTTGCCGCCGGCCCCGCCATCACCGCCCGCGCCGCCGGCAAATCCGGCGGTTCCCGGGTCCCCGAAAGACACCGCATCGACACCCGGCGCACCGGCGGCGCCGTTACCGCCCTTGCCGCCCTTGCCGCCGTTGCCCACCGCGCCGCCGTCACCGCCGACACCGCCGTTGCCGCCGCGGATACCCGGTCCGATCAGCGCATCCGCCGCGGAGTTGTAGCCGTCACCACCGGCGCCGCCGTTGCCGCCGGACGTCGCGGCCGCACCACCGGCACCCTTGGCGCCCGCCGTGCCCGTCGCACCACCGGCGAGGCCAGCCGCACCACCGGTACCGGCCACACCCGGATCACCGCCGGCCCCGCCGGCCCCGCCGTCGAGGGTGGTGGCGTCCCCGGCCGCACCGGCCCCGCCGTTACCGCCCACCCCGGCGGCCCCGCCGGCCCCGCCGTCGCCGCCATCGCCATCAATGCCCTTGGTTCCGGTGCCACCACCGGCAGCCCCACCGGCACCGCCGGTACCGCCCGCGCCGCCGTTGCCACCACGGGTTCCCGCACCACCATTGGTGCCCGCCGCGCCCGCGGTGGCGCCATCAGTACCGTTAGGCCCGGCCACGCCATTGCGGCCCGCCCCACCGTTGCCGGCATCCCCGCCAGCACCGCCATTACCGTCGACACCCGCCGCACCGGCCTTGCCGTTCGTCGATCCGGTACCCCCCTTGCCCGCGGTTCCCGCCGCGCCACCGGCCCCGCCGGCTCCACCATTCCCGCCGGCCTGACCGTCGGGGCTGTCCACAGTGGCCCCTGCCGCACCGTCGGCACCGTCACCGCCACGACCGCCCGCAGCACCATTACCGGCGTCCCCGCCGGCGCCGCCGGTACCTGAGGTGGCCCCGCCCTTACCGCCGGCACCGCCGTTACCCCCGACACCGCCCTGGCCGCCATTGGTGCCCGACGCGCCCGCCGCGGTGCCCGAGACCCCGGCCGTCCCGGCCGCGCCGTTACCGCCCTTGCCGCCGGCGCCGCCGTTGCCGACCGCGCCGCCATCACCGCCGGCGCCGCCGTTACCGCCACGCTCACCAGCCAGGAGGGCCGAGAAGCCGGCCCCGCCCTTACCGCCGTTACCCCCGGTTGTGGCGGTGGCACCACCGGTCCCGTCAGCGCCGGCCTGCCCGCCGGCACCTTGACCGGCCGCCCCGCCCTTACCGGCGGAGCCGCCGGTACCTGGGCTAGCGCCGTTGCCGCCGCGGCCGCCGTCGCGGTTGAGCAGATTGCCGTCCGCGCCGTTGCCGCCGTTGCCGGAGGCTCCACCGGCCCCGCCGTTGCCGCCGGCACCGCCGTCGCCGGCGTCGGCCTGGGCGCGCACGAACAACCCGTAGCGGCCGTAACCGGCCTCCCCGCCGGCCCCGCCGGCCCCACCGGCCGCCCCGGCCCCACCGGAGGTGCCGTTCTGCCCGCCGCCGGGACCGTTGCCGTAGTCGATGACGAAGCTTTCGTCGCCGTTCAATCCGTTGCTCCCGACGGTGCCGCCACCGCCATTGCCGCCGCGCCCACCCAAGCCGCCGGCCCCACCGTTGCCCAGGAGCACGCTGCCCTGCCCACCGGCGCCGCCCTTACCGCCGTCGCCGCCCTTGGCACCCAGACCGCCGTCGGCGCCCAACCCGCCGGCCCCACCGGCGCCGGTGCCGTTGTCCTCCGACGGGGAGGTGCCGTCCTGGGTGAACGGGATGATCCAGGAATTCGCCCCGCCGTTGCCGCCGGCACCACCGTTACCGCCGGCCACCCCGACGACCGGGGCGGCGGTGCTGTCGCCACCCACGCCGCCGTTGCCGCCCGAACCCCACAACGACAACAAGCCGACCCCACCGCCGTTGCCGCCGGCACCACCGTTACCGCCGGCACCGACCGCGTCGCCGCCGTCGCCGCCGTTGCCGCCGCCATCGAAGAACAGCGCACCCTGCCCGCCGTTGCCGCCCCGGCCGCCGGCGGTGAAACCATCACCGCCGTCACCGCCGCGCCCGCCGTCCCCAGCCGGGGACAACAGACCGGTCGTGCCGCCAGCACCGCCGGCGCCGCCGACCCCGCCCGTGTTGACTGCCGATCCCCCGGCACCGCCGAACCCCGCATTGTTGACCGGGGAGAACAACCCGGTGTCCCCGCCGCGGCCGCCGGCACCGCCGACCCCGTCCTCACCGGTGGCCGCACCACCGGCACCACCGGTACCGGCGAAGCTCAAACCCGGCGGGAAGAACGCGATCGAGAACGCCCCGCTGTTACCGCCGGCCCCACCATTGCCGCCCATACCCGCCCGGGCGCTCGCGGTTCCACCGGTACCCCCGTCCCCGCCACGGCCGACCAACCCGCCCCCGGTGCCCCCGGCCCCGCCGGCCCCGCCGGCGCTGACACCCGCACCGCCGTTACCACCGGCCCCGCCGTTGCCGAACACCCCGAGCAGTCCGGCGTTGCCGCCGCCCCCACCCGCGCTGCCCGGGCCACTGACCGAGGACGCACCGGTGCCACCGGCACCGCCGTTGCCCCACAACAGACCGCCGTTACCGCCGTTACCACCCCGACCGCCGCTGACCCCGGCCACCCCGCGGCCGCCGGCCCCGCCGTCACCGAACAGCCCCGCCGACCCGCCCTTACCGCCATTGAAACCATTGCCCCCGGAGCCGAACAACGCACCAGCCTGCCCGCCGTTGCACGCACCGGTGGTGCACGCCCCCTCATAGCTGGTGTAGCTGTAGCCATTACCGATCAACAGGCCCGCGTTCGGATTGGCCGCGGTGCCATCCCCGATGAAAATCCGGATGAAATCGGCGAACGGATCCGCCGTCGACGACGCCTTCGGGGAACTCACCACCGAACCCAGCGTCGGCGTCGCCGGCTCACCGGTCGTGGTCGCCGCGGACTTGGGGGCGCTGAGCTTGGCGGCGAACTCCCGGCGGGTGAACGCCGCCGCGGTCCACATCAACGGCGCCGCCGCCGGGGCATCACCGCCGCCGGACCCCAGCCACTCCAACAAATTGCCGCCCAACCCCGACACCGAGCCCCGAACCGCCGCAGGGGGCGCGGTCATCACCGGAGCCGACGCCGCCACCGGCGCACTCAACCGGGCCGACGACACCGGATCGGCGGCGCTGTCCACGTCGGGCAGCGTCGCGGCCGCAGGCACCGCAGGCACCGCAGCCACCGGCGCCGCAGCCGCGGGACGAGGGGTGCCGAGAACACTCTGCGCTGGCGCATCGTCGAATGCCGATTCATCAGCGGGGGCAGCAGCGGGGGCTGTAACAGACTCCGCAGCCCCGCCTGAAAACGTGTGAGTGCCTCCAGCAGCGCTTGATTCCCTTTCATCACCAACTGGACCGGACGCCGGCGCGGGGACGGTGCGTGACCCGCGCTGCTTGGCAGGCGGCTCCTCGACCTCCGCCTCGATATCCCGCACGACCTGCTCATCGCCCGGCGTGTTCTCGGACCCCCCACCACGGCGAGGGGTGGCGACCTCGCCGGATCGGCCGCGGGCGGCACCGGAATCAGACGGTCGGGTCCCCGGTGTCGGACCGCTGGCGTCGCGAGAAGACCCGGTCGATCCCCCCGACCCGGTGTTGTCGGCGTAACTCACCGGAGCCGACACGACAGCCGCACCGATACCCAGGGCCAGGGCGAGCGCTCCAACCCGACCCACATGGTGGGTGTAGCCGGGCGATCGCAGGGCCGGCTGGCCGAATTGGATCTCACGCACTCGCTGTTCACCCACGACTGTTTCTCCGCCCATAATCAACACCCGTTGCCAGTCCTTGCCGCCGCAACGAGTCAGAAACTAACAGAAAATGTCCGGCTTTACAGACACCCAGGCGGCGCGTCGTTTCCGCGCGGCACATGGCCGACACACTCGGACAGCCGGCGGGTCGGACAACACTCCGGAACAGTTCGACCCACACACGACGACCCGTGCTCAACTCCCCGGGAACCGACCGACGGTCGCCGACGACTAGTAGTTGCAAGCACTAGTCGTGGAGGGCCGTATGGTCACAGTCGAGCGTGAACCCGTCGATCGCGAGGAACGCCGCGGCCAGTCCGCGATACTTCGCCGGATCTGGCGGCTGCACTTCTGGGTCGGACTGTTCGCAGCGCCGACGCTGGTGCTGCTGGCCTGCACGGGCCTGATCATCCTGTACACCCAGCCCCTGGATCTCCTGCTGCACCGCGATCTGAAGGTCGTCAGTCCGGCGAGTGCGACGGTGTCACTCGATGACCAGGTAGCCACCGCCCAACAGCAGGTCGGGCCGTCGATGGTGCTGGACGCGGTCACCCCCGGAGCATCCCCGGATCGCTCCACCCAGATTGACTTCCTGCCTGCCGAGCAGCCCGAGGTTGGCGAGCGCAACGTCACGCAGGTCTTCATCAATCCCTACAGCGGCGACTATCTGGGCCAGCGCCACGAACTGGACGGACTTGTGGGTTGGGCCAACCAACTGCACCGGCTGTTCGGCAACGACGGCCCGACGCTGAACCTGCCCGCCCTGGGTCATTTCATCGCGCCGTCGGCCTACCCCGAGCCATCCGTACGGGTGGGCGTTGGCGGCCTCGTCATCGAGATGACCGCCGTGTGGGTCCTTGTGCTCGCCGCCAGCGGCATCTACCTGTGGTGGCCGCGGGCCGTCGAGCGGGGCAAGCCGCGCCTTGGCATCCGGTGGAACAAAGGCGGCCGCATCCGCTGGCGGGATCTGCACGCCACCACCGGCATTCTGTTCTCGGTGGTGCTGATCTGCTACATCGTCTCCGGGCTGACCTGGTCTCGCTACTGGGGAGAGAACTGGCGTGCGGTGACGTCCACCGTCACCCCCGCCACCGCGATCGACGCCCCGTCCACACCCGCCAAGGTCGGCGACTTCGACCGACTCGGCCGTCGGATCGCCTGGGCCGACAAGGAGGATCCGGTCTACGCCTCGGGCGGTGCGGGCGCCCTGTCAAAGCCGTTGGGTTTCAACGACATCAACCAGATCGCCAAGACGGAGAGCATGGTGGCGGGCTACTCGATCGTGCCGCCGTCGGACACCACTGTCGACGGGGAGACGACCTACGGCAGCTACGCCGTCGTCAACCACTGGCCGCAGAAGCTGTCCGAACAGCGAACGCTCTACCTCGACCAGTTCACCGGAGCGACGGTCGCCAACGCCACCGCCGACCAGGACGGCGCGTTGTCGCGGATCACCAGTTGGAGCGTGAACATGCATATGGGCACCCAGTACGGCATCCTCACGCGAATCCTGGCCACCGCCTTCTGCCTGGGGTTGCTGACCAGCATCGCCTCCGCGACCATGATGTGGTGGAAACGCCGGCCCACCGGCACCGCGGGCCTGCCCGGACGCACCAGCGACACGATGAAGTCGCAGACCCCGCGCGGCGCCGTCATCGCCATCGGCGTCACGGCCACCGCGTTGGCGGTGATCTACCCGTCCTTCGGTGTGACATTGCTTGTGGTGCTCGTCGCCGAGTCGGTCATCGCGTCGCGGCAGGCGCGCCACAAGTCCGCGGATGCCATCTGAACCAAAGTGGGCTTTGCCCTTCATAATCAATTGTCCGCCCGCACCCTGGCCCCCGCGAAGCGCGCCATCGGCGCGCGCGCAAGGAACCATTACCCGGTACCGGCGAGTTTGTCCTTCGTCCCGGGGAAAGACTCGCCAACTTCGGATCGGCACCGGATAAGCGGACAAAACGGATTTTCCTGCACCCTGCGCAACAAGTCCTGCTAGCTTTCTGCCACCGAAATCGCCACCAGACCCACACGAGCACGCACAACAGTAGGCGGCGCCCCCCTCCTAACCGCCCACTGCCCCAACCACCCCGGGCGTCCACAGTCGTCCGGGGTGGCTACACCGCATATGGGTCATTTGCACTCGGATTCCGCTGCCCCACAGAACTTTTCACAAGTCACACGGATTTCCGGCGTGTTTCGATGCACCACCGGTTGGTATCGGACTAGCGTGTCAGCTCTCACTGTCGAATTCCCAAGCAAGGTGGAAAGACATGTCATTTCGTCTGGGTCTCAGGGTCAGCGCCGCGGGCGTTCTGATGGGTTTGTCGTTGGCCGGTCCGCAGGCATTGGGCACGGCCAATGCCGACGACACCGACTCCGGCTCCGGCACGAGATCGGCATCGGCCGGTGCGTCGGATTCTCCTGCCAGGAACACCGCCCCGCATCGCGGTGTCCGGAAGGCGCCGGCCGCCGTTTCCTCGATTGCGGAGGGCGATTCCGTTGCCCCGGCCGCCGCAGTTCCCGCATCGCGGGGTACCCGCGCCCCCCGAGTCGCGGCGCCGGGCCTCGACCCGAGTGAACCGATCACGGTTCCCGACAGTGCCCTGACCCAGACGGCACCGCCCGCAGCCGCCGTCACCCCGGCTGCGGCGGTCCCGCAGACGGCCGCCGCCAACGACAACAACCCGGTCCCAACAGCGTCGGTGACGGCCGCTTCGCCGTCGGACCCTTCGCCCTCGGCCAAGGCGCAGCTGGGCGATAGCGCGATCACGACCAACCCGACCATCGCCTGGGACGCCGGCGTGCTGATGGGCAACGTCGGTGCGACCTGCGCCAAGTGCGGCGACCAGCCGCTGGTGTACACGGTGATCAAGGCTCCCGACAACGGCGGCAAGGTCAACATCAACATCGGTCCCGATGCCACTCAGACGAAGACGGGCCAGTTCGCCTACCTCCCTGATACGAAGACGCTGACCACGAGTGCCACCACCGAGGGCTTCTCGATCATGGTCAACTCCACGACGGCGTTCTCCCGCTTCGTCACGGGAATCCCGCTGGTGGGGTCCCTGATGGCCCCGATCTTCCAACTGCTCTACCGCACCCCGATCGTTGGCGACCTACTGGCGCCGATCATCGGCTACTCGACCATCGCGGAGTTCGACCCGAACGCGAAAACCCTTGCAGCAGGGCGTCCCACCGCCTTCACGACGATGATGCCGTCGTTCGACGGCACCTTGATCAGCGTCAACTACTTCCCGGCGGTCAACGTCGCCACCGGCGCGGTCACCAAGGCGCCGACCGTCCTGAACGGCGCCTACCTCGGCAACCCGGGCAACACCAACCCCAACAGCGTCTACGCCGAAGGCGGCAACCTCAAAGGCCTCTCGGTGCCCGGCGTGAAGGTGCTGCGCACCGACTCCACCGTGCCGGCTGGCGGAAGCTATTCCGGCGGCGGCGGATACAACGTCGTCACCTGGGACCCCCGCGGTGAGTTCGCCTCCGGCGGCGTCGTCAACTGGGACAAGCCGCTGATCGAGGGCCGCGACGCCTCCACCATCATCAGTTGGCTGACCACCGCCGCCAACCCCGCCAAGGATCAGGTCGCCACCACCGGAGGCAACGCCGTCGTTGGCATGGTGGGTGGTTCGTACGGCGGCGCGGTGCAACTGGGCGTGGCCGGCACCGACCCGCGGGTCAAGGCGATCGTTCCGGGCATCACCTGGAACTCGTTGCTGGATTCGTTCTACCCCAGCGGTTCCTACCTCACCTCCTACGGTCTGGGCCTGTTCGCGTCGTTGATCGGTATCGGTGCCAAGCTCAACAGCCAGATCGTCTCCAGCACTCTCACCGGTTCGCTGTTCGGTTACCTCTCCAGCAGCGACCAGGCGTTCTACGCCACCAGTGGGCCTACCGTGCTCGTCGACACGATCACCGCCCCGACACTGCTGATCCAGGGCACCGTCGACATCCTGTTCCCGCTTCAGCAGGCCGTCACCTCCGCGACGACCCTGGCGGGCAACGGAGTGCCGGCCAAGATGATCTGGTTCTGCGGCGGGCACGGCGAGTGCATCGACCCGGAGAATCCAGCGCAAGGGCCCAACAACATCACCGACGCGATGAAGTGGCTGGACACCTACGTCGCCGAGACCACCACCGCGGCGAAGGACATTCCGACGTTCCAGTGGTACGACCAGCGCGGCCGACTGTTCAGCTCCGCGTTGCTTCCGTCGGCCCCGAACTTCAACTCCGGTTCGGTCAAGGCCTCCGGCGACGGCGGCCTACTGCCTGTGGTGCCGCTCATCGGCGGGTCCGGCGGCCCGCAGCAAGGCATCTCGCTGATCTCGTCGCTCGCCGTCGGGTCCAAGGCGGCCAACGCGGTCAATCTGACGTTCGCCGTCCCCGACGGCGTTCAGGTCGCCGGGGCGCCCACCGTCAGCATCACTTACAACGGTCTGGGCACCGGCCGGTTCCTCTACGGCCAACTAGTCGATGACGAGACCGGGCGGGTGCTGGGCAACCTGACCACCCCGATACCGGTCACCCTTGACGGCAAGGACCACACCGTCACGATGCCGCTGGCCGACATCGCCTACACCGCCAAGGGAGCCAAGGCGTCTCTGACTCTGCAGATCATCAGTTCCTCCACGCAGTATCAGAGTTTCACCTCCTTCGGGCTGGCCAACGTGTCGAAACTGTCCGTCGAACTGCCGACAATCAACCCCGCCAACGTCAATCCCTGACTAGCGGGCCGTGACGATCGCTGAACCTGCAGCTACCGGGAGTGGGGGCGAAGCACCAGGGATGGATGGCCGTCGCGGATCGGGTGGCCGGAGGCGGCTAGCGCAGCGCTTCTGGGCAGCTAGCCTGACGCAATGGTGAACTCGCAGGTTTCGCGCTCCTGGCTCCTCGTTAACCCCTCCCGGGAGCCTGATCTTGACGCAGTGCTGATGCATACCAAGTCCGACGAAGTGATCCTGGACCTGGAAGACGCCGTTGCCCCCAACGAGAAGGAGGCAGCCCGCGACCGAGTCGTAGACTTCCTGAACACCGGCGCTCGGGCATGGGTACGTATCAACGACGCCTCAAGCGAGTTCTGGTCCGCGGACTGTCGGGCTCTGGCTGATTGCCGCGGTATGAAGGGTGTGGTGCTGGCCAAGACTGAAGGCGGCAATCACATGTGGGACACCGCAAACCGGCTTGGCGGTGATGCGCCAGTCATCGCACTGATCGAGACAGCGCGCGGATTGTCCCGTGCCCAGGACATCGCGGCCGCACGACCGTGCTTTCGAATCGCGTTCGGAGTCAACGACTACACATTGGACATTGGCGTGGAGCAGGATCCGTTGGCCCTGGCCTTCAGCCGTTCCCAGCTCGTCGTAGCCTCGCGCGCGGCGCACATACCGGGTCCGATCGACGGCCCGACCCGTGACCCTGACCAACTAGCCGAGGGCGTGGCGCTGACCCGGCGGATGGGTATGACGGGCAAGCTCGCGCTGCGTTCGTCTGACGCCGAGACCATTAACATTGGGCTGAGCCCATCTGATTCGGATATCAGTTGGGCGCAAGAGTTCGTTGATCAGTTCAACAGCGGTGGCGGAAAGCCCAAGGACGGCAGCGACTTACCGCGATTGAACCGCGCCAGGACCATTCTGGAGAAGGCCCGGCAACTCCGACTGATATCGAGTTGAAGGCGAGATCGCTGACACGCGTTCGCGTCCCGCGACAGCAATGAGGACCTCCCCGAACGCGAAGAGCGAATCGGCACGCTTCGGTAGCTGTCACCGGTCACGAGACGCCGGGCGTGGCCTGGCAACTCGGAAAGGTGCTGCACAGACGCTCCTGTTGCGGCACCCCGGGCGTGTCGGGGGTGAGCGGGAGGATCGGGGGCATGACCAAACCCATTCGACGACGATGGGACGACCGTCTTCGTCATCACCGCCGCTGAGGCGGATCTACAGGTTGGGGTACCTCTCGGCGGACTCGCCGCGCGAACCGCCGGTGCCGGCCTTCATCGCCGTGCCGTCGACGGTCGTGGCGCAACCCCTGAGCACAGTGCACTGAGCGCGGCCGCGCTCGCGGTCAGCCGGCGCCGGATCGGCTAGATCATTTAGCGTTCACGATGGACTGGCGGGTCAGTTCCTTGGCGACGTCGCAGGCCGGCGGGTAGGGCTTTTCGGCAAAGCTGACCGACCACTCGATGAAGTCGTCGTCGAACTGGATCCCGATCTCGCAGAGACTCTCACCGAGCAACGGGTCGTCGTTGACCGCGATGAAACCGCTTCGGCCCTCGATGGTGATGTCCTCCACGCTGGTCCGGGAGAGTTCCTGGGTCTTGCGCTCCCGTCCGATCGGGCTGCCGCGGAACCAGTTGAACGAGAAGTGCGGCCCGAGGATGCCGCCGGCGGCCAGCCATTGGCAGCCGACGGGGTTCACCGCCGTTCTGACCAGTCCGGTGATCCGGGTCTGCTGGGCCATGGTTTCGTCGCTGATTCCGCCGCACTCGGGGAATGTCGGCCCGTGCTGGCCCTCTTTGGCCACCGGGGCGCCGGACTCCTGCGACTGGGATTGCGGCTGATCGGGATCGGCGGAATCGGAGCACGCCGACAGCGTGCTGATCACCGCAACGGCGGCCACACCGGCCACGACTGTGCGCATCACGTTCATATGGAACTGCTCGCTGTCACAGCATGCACTGTAGCGTCAGACGTCGGCCAGGCTTGTTTGTCGCCACCCATCCCAGCGTCTGCCGAGTTGGCGCGCGCCGGCCGGCAGATCGGAGTTGTACGGCGCGATCAGGACGGCGCGGTCGCCGATGATCTCCACGCGGGCCGTGGTCGTCATCCCAGTTTTCGGGGCTTGCTGGCCCCCCTTTTCGTTCGGGTAGATAGTGGCGCCGCGGTCGAGGTCCTTGATCAACGCCGGCCAGTCGCGGTAGTCGGGAAAGCGGGAACAGGTCAGGCATCAACCGAAGACGAAGTGGCAAGAATCAGCCGAAGTAATACACCTCTGTCGTGGGGCGGGCGGGGCTCGAACCCGCGACCAGCGGAGTGACGGACAGGAGTCTTATCATTACATTTCCCGATATCCGGAGTGCTGCAACCGATTTCGGTCGTTTCCCAGCAGTATTCGATGACTGAACGATGAGTGGTCAGACCGCTTTTTTCGAGGGTCGCCGGCTCGCGCAAGTCGCAGATCATGCGGATCTCCGCGATCACGTTCGCCATCCTCGGCGCCACGATGAACGAGTCGAACGTTTCGGCCGGCACGCCGAACACAGCGGCCAGAACCAATGCGCTAGCCGCGACGCGCACCGGGACGTTATACGCGAAACAGGCAGGCGGCCGAAGGGCAAGTCATTCAATTCACCACTTCGATCTTGGCGCCAACCGCCTGGTAGGTGCCGGTGGCTCGGGCGTCGCGGGCTAGGACGCAGCTGTGGTGCGAGGCCGCCATCCCAGGCCGGGTTGGCACTGCCGCGCTCCAGTCAAGGCGCTGGCATCCGGTGGTCAGCCGGTACAGCTGGACCAGATGCGGCCCGGCGACGTGATCAGTCTTTTTCCCGACGCGTCGCACGTGGGTATCTATGTGGGCGGTGGCAGGATGGTGCACGCCCAGTTCGAAGGCCAGCCGGTGATCGTCGCGTCGTTGTACCGCGCCCCGATCCACAACGTCCGCCGCTATAGATAGCGCGGCTCCCGAGCAGCCTTCGGTGAACATCCCGGGTTCCAGCATTCCGCCGAAGCTAATTGATCGACCCTTGACGTATAGGTCAAATTAACCCGGCGTTCACATCATTCGCCATCGGAACTGGCGGTACTGCGATGGCTGCATGGATAGCTGTGGCCGATCCCGATCAACATGTCCAGCATCTTTCGCCGCTCCACCGCCGCGGCCCGCAGACTGCTCTGCACGCGAAGCACCTGCGGCTCCCGGCCAGCCGACATGTATCGCGCCATCTCGGTGCGAAGCTTGGTCACTTTCTCGTCGAGGGCAGCGATCACCAGCTGCAGTTCGTCGCAGAATGCGTCGCCTTGAGCACGATCTGCCTCGCTGGGAGGTACCACATTTCCCCTGTCTGAACACGTTGCGAACGACAAAGTCAGCGAAACGTATCGACAGGGGGTTAACGGCAGCACGATTTCAGCTGACCGCCAAGGGGGCAGTCACGGTCCCGCAGGTTACGGCGGGCATGGACTCGATCGCGGCGTGTTCGGTGTCGGCCGTGCCCTATTCACCCGAAGTTCCCCGGTCATTCAGCCCCAGGCAGCAGACCCGCTGCAAACTGGCGCGATGTCTCACCGTCGCGCTGCATCCGGGGAAATCCCCGACACTGGGGTTCCGTCCGACCTGGCGGGACGGATGTCCATGGCCGAGCAATTCGACTGGCACTGCGGCTATCTGCGCAGCCGCCCGGTCTCCCGGCGGAACTTCCTGCGCGGCTCAGCCGCGGCGGCCGCTGTCTCCGCCCTCGGCGTCGCTCCGTTCGGCCGCCGCGCCTACGCCCAGGGCGCTCCGCTGGCGGTGGGGAACCGCCGGGTCGGGTTCGGCGCGGAAGCTTCGAGCCAACTGCGACTCGCAGCCCAGCTGTCGTCGAACCCGCACGGCACTCGTATCTTTCTGGACCATGGCCCGACCCCTGCTCTTGGGGCGACCCTGCAGGCCGAGGTCCGAAACCTGATCACCCAGATCCCCGACGGTGACGGCGGAGTGCTGGCGGCCGAACAGTTCTACGTCCACGCCCCGTTGGACGGACTGCCCGGGCGGGCGCCGCACTTCTACCGGTGGCGCACCTCCGATGGCGCCTTCCTCGGTGACGTCGCATCGGCGTGGACCGCGATGCCGAGCACCCGCGCGTCCATGGGCTGGTTCCGATTCACCATGATGGGAGACCAGGGAACCGACGAGACTCCCCCACTTCCGCCGGGACTGGCCCCCGGTGTCTACGACAACCGTTACTACAAGCCCGACAACGACCCCTCAGCCGACCACGCCGGCAACGTGCTCAACCAGATAGTGCTGTCCAGGCCGGATTTCCATGTGCTCGCCGGAGACATCGCCTACGCCGATCCCAGCGGGATGGGCAAGCCGGGCAAGTTCATCCGCGCGGGAGAGCCCCCAGTCGGGTTCGACAAGTTCAATCCGTTCGTCTGGGATGTGTACCTCGCGTCCATCGAGGCCAGCACCGCGATGACGCCCTGGATGTTCGCGACCGGTAACCACGACATGGAGGCCGCCTACCCGGCGCACGGCTATGGCGGCCATCTCGCAAGGCTGGACTTCCCGGGTAACGGGCCGGCCAACTGTCCATCGGTCTACTCGTTCACCTACGGCAACGTCGCCGTACTCTCGCTCGACGCCAACGACGTCAGTGACGAGATCACCACGAACACAGGCTATTCCGGCGGCACCCAGACCCGTTGGGTGGATGCGACACTGGCCGCGCATCGCGCCAACCCCGAAATCGACTTCATCGTCTGCTTCTTCCATCACTGCGCGTACTCCACCGTCGAGGCCCACGCCAGCGACGGCGGCGTGCGAGCCGCCTGGGTCGATCTGTTCGACCGCCACCAGGTCGACCTGGTACTGCAGGCGCACAATCACGCGTTCGAGCGCTCGGACCCGATTCGCGGTGGCACTCCGACAAGGGTCGCAGCAGACAATTCGGTCGTTTATCCAGTGACCGACGGCACCGTCTACTACACCGTCGGCTCGGGAGGTCGGCCCCGCTACGCCTTTCAAGCGGGGGAACGTGAGAGCTACCGGGGGAACGAAGTCGCCGACACGTTCGTACCGAACAGCTACGTCTGGACACCGGATGGCACTAAACAAGCCGAAGAGGTCTCGTGGTCCCGGGTGCGCTTCCGAAACTACGCATTCCTGCGCATTGACGTCAGGCCTGGAACCCTGGTCAGCGAGATGGACGCCACCGCCGTTGATGAATATGGCCGGGAATTCGACAGAGTCACCTTCCGCAGGCAGGTGCTCGCCTAACTACGCCGCATCGGTCACCGCAGCGCCGAAGTGTCCAAACGCGTCGATACCTACGCCACCGCCCTGTTCCACACCACGACCGCGGACGCCCACGACTAGTGGGGCGTCCGAATCCGACTGTTCATCTCGTCGTCTCCGTTTCTTCTCCACGAGACCGTCCCGTGCGCTGCCGGGACAGCTAACGTCGCAGCCGCAAAATAGAGGAGGACGTGGCTGATGTTCGAGACCCTGGACACCCCCCAGTTGGCGCGGTTGCGGCGCAAGGTCACGGTGCTCTCCGGGGGCGGAACGTTCCTCGACGGGTTCGATCTGGTGATCATCGCGGTGGCGTTGCCGGTGCTGAAGGACTACTTCCCGGGCATGGGTCCCGGAATCATCGCCCTGATCGCTGCCTCGGCCATCTTCGGGGCGCTGATCGGGGCGACGCTGGGCGGCCGACTGACCGACAAGTACGGGCGCAAGGCGATGTACCTTCTTGATCTGGCCTGCTTCGTGGCCTTCGCCATCGGCGCGGCGCTGGCCTGGGATCCCTGGTCGCTGATCGCCTTTCGGTTCCTGCTGGGCCTGGGTATCGGCGCTGATTATCCGATCTCGGCCACCCTGGTGGCCGAGTTCAGTTCGTCGAAGGGGCGCGGCGCGCACAGCGGAAGCCTGGGCGCGATGTGGTTCGTCGGGGCGCTGGCGGCTTACGTCACCGGCATCCTGCTCGAACCGCTGGGTCCCAACTCCTGGCGGTACATGTTCCTGGTCGGAGCGGTCTTCGCCATCATCGTGTTGATCCTGCGTCGCACATTGCCGGAGTCACCGCGTTGGCTGGCCTCGGTCGGTCGCGAGGAGGACGCCCAGAAGATCATGCGGGAACTCACCGGACACAACGTCGAGATCCCCACCGGCAGGATCAAGCGCCAGCCGATCAGCGCCCTGTTCAACGAAAAGTACCGGCGCATCACCATTTTCGTCACCGGTTTCTGGACCTGCTACGCGATCGCCTACTACGGCATCACCATCTACACCCCGACCATCCTCGATGAGTTCAACGAGGACGGCTCTCGTTCTGTTGCCTACCTCGGCGCCGGCGTGGTGGCGTTGGTCGGCCTGATCGGGGCCTTCATCGGACTCAATCTGGCCGACCGGTGGGGGCGCCGGCCGCTGATCATCACCTCGTTCAGCGGGCTGGCGGCGGCGCTGCTGATCCTCACTTTGTCGCCCGCGCCCGGTCTGGGATTCCTGGTGGCGCTGTTCAGCGTGGCGGTGCTGTTCGCCAATATGGGTGGCGGCATCTTGAACTTCGTCTACCCGACTGAGTTGTACCCCACCGGAATCCGGGCGACCGGGATGGGTTTTGCCACCAGCGTCAGCCGGATCGGATCGCTCCTGGGTGTGCTGGTGTTCCCCGGCATGATCGCGGCCTGGGGTCAGCAGGTGGCACTGGGCTTCTTCTTCGCAGTCGCGGTGCTGGCCCTGGTCATCTGTCTGATACTGGCACCGGAGACCAACGGTCGCACCCTGGAGGAACTGTCCCGCGAGGGTGACTATGAAGGAGAGCTTTCCCACCCATGAGCATCCCGGGCACCATCTGGCTGAGCATGTGGGGTGCCGGGGAGCACCCCTCGGAGACGGACTTCGCAGCGGTGCGTGACTGCGGGGTCATCCATGGCGTCGAAATCTGGACCGAGCATCCCCATGCCGAGTGGGAGGTCCAAAGAGCCGCCGAGTGCGGCCTACAGGTCGGAATTCACCTGCCGTTCCACGACCTCAACCCGGTCTCCGACGACCCGGTGGTGGCTGAGCGCGCACTGCAGCGCAACCGCGAGTGGCTGCGCCACCTGTCCCGGTTCGGAGGCGTCCACGCCGTGCTGCACGGCGGCTACGCCGCCAGCGCCGCGGACCGCGACGCCAAGGTGCCCCGGCTTGTCGAATTCACCGCGCAACTGCACGCCGAGGCCCGCGAACTCGGCATAGAACTGTTGCTGGAGAATCTGATTCCCGACAAATTGGGCTACAGCCACATCATGGCGTCCAACCTCGCGGAGTGGGCGCAACTGGTCGCCGACGCCGGGTGCGGGGCGGTGTTGGACACCGGCCACTCGGCCGCCACCGGGATCTCGCTGCACGACGTCTTCGACACGCTCGGGTCATCGGTGCGTGCAATTCATCTGTCGGACAACGACACGACCAGCGATCTGCACCTGTTGCCCGGAGATGGAGACGACGTGACCGCAGGCCTGGCCGCCATCCTGTCCGACATCGGCTACGACGGGGTGATCACCTACGAGATCAGCCCGCTGCACTACTCGCTCGATCACATCATCGCCCACATCACCGCTGAAGCGGGCCGGTGACCCGTGCGGCCTCTCAGTGAATTCGACGCCACCGACGTGGCTGCTGTCTTCACCGACATCGACGACACCCTGACCTGGCAGGGCGCGCTGGTTCCCGAGGCCTACGCGGGGATCGTCAGCTTGGTCGAGGCCGGAGTGACCGTCGGGCTGGCCACCGGGCGTGCCGGGGGCTTCGCCGAGGTGCTCTCACTGTTGTGGCCGGTGGCCTTCGCCGTCTCGGAAAACGGTGGCTACGCGGTGTTGCGGGGCGGTCAGGCCCGCTACTGGGATTCGCCCGAGGAACGCGACGCCGCCGCGCCCAGGCTGGCGGCTCTTGTCGCGGCGGTCGCCGAGGAACTACCCCATGTGGCCCTTGCCGGGGATGCGCCGTTGCGTCGGGTGGACGTCGCGTGGGATTTGCACGAGCATGCGAATGTCAGCCCGGCGGACACCGAGAGGCTGGCCGCTCTGTGCCGCCGGCACGGCGCCAGGGTGCTGACCTCGAGCATCCACCTTCATGCCTTCTACGGCGATCACGACAAGGGTGCGATGCTGCTGCGCCTGGCCGGTGAGCAACTCGGCCTGAGCTCCGAGCAGGCCCGCAGCCGGTGTGTCTTCATCGGTGACTCGCCCAACGATCAGGCGGGTTTCAGCACATTCCACCGATCCGTCGGTGTGGCCAACGTCGCCCTGCACACCGATCGGCTCGACCCGGCACCGGCCTTCATCGCGTCGAAGCAGGGCGGATTCGGCTTCGCCGAAATCGCCGAACGGGTGCTCCAGTCGCGGTAGGGGTGCCGGCGGGGCCTAGGGCGACTTCGCGGCTTGCTCATGACGCTTTCCCTGAACGCGCCAATCGCCGGAAGCTGTCTGGGGCGCGTATCCGTACACGGGGATCCCGAGTTCCAG
>NZ_JBILVF010000200.1:0-5169 GCF_044370595.1 Mycobacterium sp. | reverse complement strand
CCTCTCGCCTCCGCCGCGGTCGAATGCTCGGCCACGACAACTGAAGACCGGCGCCCGTAGCTCAACGGATAGAGCATCTGACTACGGATCAGAAGGTTAGGGGTTCGAATCCCTTCGGGCGCACTCACTACCAGCGGAAATGCGTCTCGCCGAGGGGCGGAATTCGTCCACGAGGTCCTATGCGGGGGCCATCGCGTTGTTCCTGCGGTGGTGCGTTCGCACCGGCCGGCACTGGCATGACGGCGTGGCGGCGCTGGGGTTGTTCATCACCTGGCTGCGCCATGCCGGGCCGCAGGCCAGCGGTGTCGATGTCGGGGTTGGTGGGCAGGTGCTGGTGGGTCCGGGCGCGGAGCCGGTGCGTCAGGCTCGACGGATCAACGGTGTGCTGACCGCGGTGCGGGGGTTCGTCGCCCACGCAGTGACGTCCGGGCATGCGCCGGGCGAGCTGATAGGGCTGATCTACGAGCTGGCCGACGAGCGTGACCTGCCGGGGCAGGCTCGCGGCGAGGGGGCCCGGATGGCCTGGCGGATGCGGGCGCGGCATCGGTTACACGAGCCGGAGGCGACGGTGGATCGGGCCAGCGACGCCGAGATCGTGGCGCTACTGCGGGCTTGCCGGTCGGCGCGGGACCGGCTGATCGTGCTGTTGATGGCCAGAGCCGGGCTGCGGCGCGGCGAATTGTGTGGCCTGCGGCGCTCGGATGTCCATCTGCTGTTCGACTCGCGTGCGCTGGGCTGTGCGATGCCGCGGGCCCATCTGCATGTGGTGCGTCGGGATAATCCGAACGGGGCGTGGGCCAAGTCCCGTCGCCAGCGGGTGGTGCCGCTGGATTTTCTGGTGGTGCAGGTTGTCGACGCCTACGAGTTCGAGCGGTTCGCGGTGCCGCGGGCGTGCGAGTCAGATTTCCTGCTGGTCAACCTGTTTCGGGAACCGATCGGTGCGCCGATGCGCCCGGACTCGATCAACGAGGTCATCACCGCGTGCTCACGGCGGGCCGGGATCGAGCATGTGACGCCGCACCGGCTGCGGCACGCGTTCGGCAGCAACCTGGCTGATGCGGGTAGTGGTCTGGATGAGATCGCGACGTTGATGGGTCATGCGTCGATGAGTTCGTCGCAGGTCTACCTGCACCCTGACCCGGGCCGGCTGCGTGAGGCCGTCGACCGGGTTCCCAGCCCACGCGCACTGTCGAGGATCGACCGGTGAGCGTTGCGCAGGCGCTGGCAGCAGTACCAGGCGCCCCTGCCGGGGAGCATGTGTTCGCCGGCGAGCGGATCGACCACCCAGGTCGGCCGGATCGCTGCCGTGGTCGACCCGGCCTTCCTCGCCGAGGCCGGCTGGGATCCTGGCCGGCAGATCCTGGTGTTCGCACCGGAACATCCGCTGCTGGGGCGCCGAATCTGCCGTGCCGAGGGCTGCGCGACGACCGCGACCGCGGCGTCAGGAATCTGTGGTTCCTGCCGGAAACGGCTCACCGAGAACGGGCTTGATGAGTCTGACGTCGCCGCACTGCCGCCTCGGGAACGGCGCAGTCAGCGCCGCGGTCCGCAAAGCTGCCGGGTGCAGGGTTGTGCGCGGGAATGGCTGACGTTGCGGTCGGGGTTGTGCTCGGTGCATGCCGAACAAAAGCGGCGCATGCCGGGAGTCGTCTTCTCGGCGTTCCTCACGCATCAGACGGTGACACCGCTTCCGCCGCTGCCTGATTGCTTGGTCGACGCCTGCGTCCGGCAGCGGAGCCATCCCGCCGGGCTCTACTGCCATGCCCACCAGCAGCGACTGCGCAGCCTCAGGAAACAGGACCCGAGTCTCGACGAATCATGTTGGCAGGCTATCGAATCAGCGATAGGACACGGCGGTGAGGTGAGCCTGCGTGGTTTGCCGCCGCTGGTGATCGCCGAACTGTTGGTGGGCCTGCAGCAGCGCTGCCGAATCAACGCGGTCAAGACCAGTGATGCGGTGCTACAGGTGCTGATCAACGACATCCGCGCCCAGCGGGTGGCCTCGCTGGCTGACTACACCATCGGCGAGGACCGCGACCTGGAATTCACCGGCCTGGCCAACTGCCTGATCGGTCACGCCCGCCGAGCATTGTCGACCCCGGAAACCGAAGTCACCCAGGACGAATGGGACCTGACGGTGTTCGGGCACAACGGCACACTGTCGTTCACCGCCATCACCCAGACCTGGCTGCGGGAGGCGGCCAAACGGTGGGCCGCTGACGACCTACCGAAACGACGTGTCCGGTCAAGGCGGCGCACCAGCGCCGGCATGGCGGTGCGCCACTACATCGGCTGCCTGGCACGCCTATCGGAGTCGCTGCGCATGCGGGAGGACCGCGGCGAACAGCCGGCGGTGCTGGGACGAGCCGACATGGAGGCCTTCCTGCACCGGCTGGCCTACCTCGAATCGGGCGGGCAGATCAGCGGCGACGCCCGCATTCGGGCCTGTCGTGAGGTCCGCGCGGTGCTCACCGCTGTCCGGGCGATGGGACTGACCAGACCCGGGGGAATCGCGGCGGGCCTCGGCGAGGACTTCGCCATCAGGCAGGCCGACGTGCCCGCCGAACCCGAACCAGAAGAGCCGAACCGGGACCTGCCGCCGGAAATCATGGCCCAACTGTGCGCACACCTGGATCGACTGACCTCACCGCAGATGCGCACCGCCGTCGAACTGGCCATCGACACCGGCCGGCGCCCCGAGGAGATCTGCGCCCTGGCCTTCGATTGCCTGACCCGCGACGACGACGGACTTGCCGTGCTGATCTATGACAACCACAAGGCCAACCGGCCCGCGCGGCGCTTGCCGATCAGCGAGCAGACCGCCGCCGTCGTCATCGCCGCGCAGCAGCGAGTCCGAGACCGATACCCGCACACCCCGGTCGGTGAACTCACACTGCTACCCACCGATCGCCGCAACCCCGATGGGCGCCGCGCGATCACCGCGTTCTCACTCGCGTTCGCGCACCGAACCTGGGTCGACCGAATACCGATGCTGCACAACGCCGACGGTATCGAATACGACAAGAGCAAGATCGTCCTCTACGCCTACCGGCACAGCTACGCCCAACGCCACGCCGACGCCGGTGTTCCCGTCGAGGTGCTGCGCGAGCTGGTGTCGCACCGCAAGCTCGAAACCACCAGCGGCTACTACCGAGTCGGCGAAACCCGCCGCCGCGACGCCGTCGACCGGGTCACCGCGATGCAATTCGACCGGCACGGCAACCGCATCTGGCGGCAAGCCCAAGCGCTGATGGACTCCGAGCACGCCCGCCGCGCCATCGGTGAGGTCGCCGTCCCGTTCGGCGTCTGCGCAGAACCGTCCAACGTCAAAGCCGGCGGCGGCGCCTGCCCATTCCGGTTCCGCTGCGCCGGCTGCGACCACTTCCGCACCGACATCTCCTACCTGCCCGACCTCCACGCCTACCTCGACGACCTCCTGCGGACCCGCGAACGCCTGCTCGCCACCACCGAACTCGATCAATGGGCACGCACCGAAGCCATGCCCTCCGAGGAAGAAATCCGCCGCATCCGCCGCCTCATCGAACAGATCAGCCACGGCCTCGACACACTCGAACCCGAAGCACGACAACACCTCCAACAAGCCGTCACCCTCGTGCGCCGCCACCGCAGCACCACCCTCGGCATGCCCCGCACCCGCCAACCCCTGCCCGACCTACGCCCAGAAAGAACCCCGTGACCACCAACACCGCCGTCGTTGACGCGATGATCCACGGACGTCGAGCCGACTCCACCCGACGCCGCCAACGCGTCCTCACCGCACTCGACAACGCCATCACAGACGGCGCCGAACTCCGCGTCACCGACATCGCTCGCCGCGCCGGGGTCGACCGCACCTTCCTCTACCGCCACCGCGACCTACTCGAACGCATCCACACCGCCGCCGCCCAGCCACCCGACAAACCCGGCCTGGGCCCCTCGGCCACCCGCGCATCACTGCAAGCCGACCTGCTCGCAGCACAGCAACGCTGCGCCCGCATGGCCGCACACACCCAACAACTCGAGAAACATCTGTCCGAACTACTCGGCGAACAAGCATGGCGCACAACCGGACTCGGCGCCCCCACCGACATCGACCAGCTTCAACAACGCATCGCAACGCTCGAACAACAAGTCGTTGACTCCCACCTTCAACTCGAAGAACGCGACCAAGACCTCGCCGCCGCCCGCGCCGCCAACCGAGAACTCATGACCAGGCTCAACGCATCCACGCCGAACGGATAACACACAACCGTCGAAACCCTTGCACAACACCTGTTGCACACGATACGTTCCAACCACAGCTGCGGGACCTGCGCAAACGCGGGAGAACTGCATCAGCTCAGGGCCAGACCCCCAGAGAACCGGCCCCACACCGCCCACGGTGAACTCACCCCAACCGAGTTCGGCATCCAGTGGGCCGCGACCCACCACCATGTCGCGTAGCGGCTGGACCACAAGCGGGTGCGCCTGACGTCGTCCGGTAAAAGCCGGGCGCCACGATTGTTTTGCGAAGAAGGCCCCGACAATGCGCTGAGTCAGGTCGTGCTCGTGCACCGCACGCTGTGCAACCGCACGCCCGGTGGTCTCGGTCAGCATCCCGCTGAGCTGGGCCAACTCGGGGCGGCGGCCCAGTAGATTCTCGACCCCCGGCATGACGTGCAGTAGGCGCGGCAGGGCAGGAAGTGCAGTAATTTCACCGATCCCTGGGGCCGGCCCCACTGGGTAACGTCGGAGTGTTGAGCGTGTGGTGAGCATGTCGCCGCCGCCGTAGGCCCCCATTACAACTGGCAGGAATCCGCACATGGCGCAGCATTGCGAACAGCAGGGACAGTCGAGCCAGGGACAGACCAGCCGTGGGAGCGGGCGGGCCGGTAAAGGGCGTGGCCGCCGTCAGCCCTATGCCTGGCTCGGGGCCGGCGCGGTGGGTGTCGGCCTGGGTGTGGGGGTGGTGCTGTCCGCGGGTGCGGGGGTGGCCCACGCCGATGGTGGTCGCGGGGATTCCTCGTCGCCGCGGTCGGCGGATTCCCCGTCTTCGGGGTCGGGGTCGGCGGGCCCCGAGGACCTCGCCCCGGCGCCGTCGCGTCGGGGGGGCGGAGTGCCCGCGCCCCGGTCGGGCCGGGTTTCGGGAGAGGTGGCGGCGCCGTCGGCGTCGGCGTCGGTGCGCCCGGC
>NZ_JBILVF010000007.1:0-53625 GCF_044370595.1 Mycobacterium sp. | reverse complement strand
GCGGGGCAAGTCACGTAGCCGGCGCCGCGATTCATCGACACCGCCGCCGCTGATCAAGGTGAACGGCACGGCTTCCAGTACCTTCTGCAAGATGGCGTCAATCGGTGGTTTATCGGCGGATTCGGCCATGGGTCCACGGTACGCAGGGACCCCTCGAGCGGTGCGAGCGTGGTGGGCCGCCGGTGCGCTGGCCGCGGTCGGATACGGGCTGTTCCTGGTGGTCACCGCGCTCCGCCTTCCGGCCGGGGCCAATCTCACCGGTCAGTTCTACGCCCAACCTGCGGTCAAGGCGTCGATGGCTGTTCTACTGGCTGTCGCAGCCCTGTTTCACCCGATAGCGCGGGAGCGGCGCTGGCTGGTCGCCGCCCTGCTGCTATCTGCGGCGGGCGACTTCTTTCTGGCCATCCCGTGGTGGAAGCCGGCGTTCGTCTGCGGGCTGGGTTCATTTCTGCTGGCACATCTGTGCTTCGTCGGTGCGCTGTGGCCGCTGCGAAGCAGACCCGGCTGGGGGAAGCTGCTGCTGATCGGGGCGCTCGGGATCGGGTTCATCGGCATGCTGATCCGGTTCTGGCCCACATTGGTGACCGAGGGCATGACGGTCCCGGTCATCACCTATATGTCGGTGCTGGCCGCGATGGTTTCGATGGCGCTGCTGGCGCAGCTGCCGACGGTATGGACGGCGGTCGGTGCACTGCTCTTCGCGGTGTCCGACGGCATGATCGGGGTGGGCCGTTTCATCCTGGAATCCGAGGCTTTGGAACTACCGATCTGGTGGGCATACGCCGCCGCCGTGGTTCTGATCACCGCCGGGCTGTTTTTCGGCCGCAACGGCGACTCTCGGGCTGTCCGACCAGCGACTTCGGCCGGCTGACGGTTTTTGTCAGACACCCCGGATAGCGTCGAGACAACGACAACCTACGGGGGAATTGAATTGACCGACAACACCAAGACTCTGATCGCCGCACTGCTGGACCGGTCCGGGTCGATGCAGGACATCGCCGGCGACATGCGCGGCGGTTTCGACTCGTTCATCGCCAAGGAGACCGGACAGCCCGGCACCACCTTGGTGACACTGGCGCAGTTCGACGATCGCTACGACGTCGTCTACACCGACCGGCCCATCGCCGCGGTGCCGGCGTTGAGCCTGGAGCCACGGGGGATGACCGCCCTGCTCGACGCGATCGGGCGGTTCATCACCGAGGTGGGTGCAGGCCTGGCTGCACTGCCCGAAGAGGATCGGCCCGCAGCGGTCACGGTACTGGTGATGACCGACGGGCACGAGAACGCCAGCCGCGAGTGGACTGGTGATGCGGTGCGGGCCCTGATCGCGCAGCAGGAATCGGTGTACGGCTGGGACTTCGTGTTCCTGGGCGCCAACATGGACGCCGTTGAGGTCGGCACAAATCTCGGCTTCGCCCCTGGCAAGTCCCTGACCTACGACGCTGACGGCGACGCCGTGGGCGGCGCCTGGGATGCCGTGGCCAGTTACAGCGCCCGCAAGCGGTCCGCCGGTGTGGCAGCAGCGCCGTCGATAGTCTTCGAGGACGCCGAGCGCCGCGGGGCGCGTAAGAAGCGGTAAACACATCGGGCGGGAGCAGGTGAGCACAGCGGGCCGGCGGGCTGCCGAACACGAACCAATCGCCCGGGTGCTGCCCATGCTCTCGGTGCCGCACCTGGACCGGGAGTTCGACTACCTGGTGCCTGCGGAGTTGTCCGACGACGCCCAGCCCGGCGTTCGCGTCCGGGTCCGCTTCCACGGTCGGCTCGTCGATGCGTTCCTGCTGGAGCGTCGCTCCGATACCGACCATGTGGGCCAGCTGGGCTGGCTGGACCGGGTCATCTCCGCGCAACCGGTCCTGACTTCCGAGGTTCGCCGATTGGTCGACGCGGTTGCGGCCCGCTACGCCGGTACCCGTCCGGACGTGTTGCGACTGGCCATCCCGCCCCGGCATGCCGGGGCCGAGAAGGCTCCACCTGCTGTCCCGTTGCTGCCGGTGGTCACCCCTGTCGACCCGGCGGGCTGGGCCCGGTACGGCTGGGGTGAGGCCTTCCTGGATGCGCTGCGCGATGGCCGCGCCGCCCGCGCGGTGTGGCAGGCGCTTCCCGGGGAGAACTGGTGTATGCGACTCGCCGAAGCGGCTGCGGCAGCGATTACCGGTGGGCATGGGGTGCTCGTGGTCGTGCCCGACCAACGCGATGTCGACGCGCTGTCGCGGGCTGCGGTGGGGCTTATCGACGAGTCCGCTGTTGTGGCACTGGCTGCCGGGCTGGGCCCCTCGGCCCGGTACCGGCGCTGGCTGTCGGTGCTGCGGGGGCAAGCCCGGCTGGTGATCGGAACCCGCAGCGCGGTATTCGCCCCGGTGGACCGACTCGGCCTGGTGATGGTGTGGGACGACGGCGACGACACCCTCGCCGAACCCCGCGCCCCCTACCCGCACGCCCGTGAGGTGGCCATGCTGCGGGCGCATCAGGTGCGCTGCGGCGCAGTTATCGGGGGATACGCCCGGACCGCGGAGGGTCAGGCCCTGGTGTCGGGCGGGTGGGCTCACGACCTGGTGGCGCCCCGCCCGGTGGTGCGGGCGCGGGCTCCGCGGGTGATGGCCCTCGAAGACGGCGGACATGCCCAGGAGCGGGATCCGGCCGCACGCACCGCGCGGCTACCGTCGATGGCAATGCGTGCTGCTCGCTCGGCGTTGGAGCGTGACACCCCCGTACTCGTCCAGGTACCGCGCCGCGGCTACCTGCCGTCGGTGGCATGTGCCCGGTGCCGCACCATCGCGCGATGCCGGCACTGTATGGGACCGCTATCGCTGTCGGACCGCAACGCTGACGGTGCGGTCTGCCGGTGGTGCGCCCGGATCGACGCGGCGCTACGGTGCCGACGCTGCGGCGCCGACGCGATCCGCGCCGTCGTCGTCGGAGCCCGACGCACCGCCGAAGAGTTGGGCCGGGCCTTCCCCGGCACACCGGTGATCACCTCCGCGGGCGACTCGGTTCACGACGAAATCGGCCCCGGCCCGGCTCTGGTGGTGGCCACCCCGGGTGCCGAGCCGCGAGCACCCGCCGGGTATGGGGCGGCGCTGCTGCTCGACGGGTGGTCGCTGCTCGGCCGTCAAGACCTCCGGGCCGGCGAGGATGCGTTGCGCCGCTGGATGGCCGCTGCCGCCCAGGTGCACTGCCGCGCCGAGGGCGGCGTGGTCGCCGTGGTGGCCGAATCGAGCATCCCCACCGTGCAGGCTCTCATCAAATGGGATCCGGTGGGCCATGCCGAAGCTGAACTCTCCGGGCGCAGCGCCGTCGGTCTTCCGCCCGCGGTGCACATGGCAGCCGTCGACGGGGCCTCCGATGCCGTCGCCGCGCTGATCGCCCAGGCCGCCCTGCCCGAAAACGCCGAGGTGCTCGGCCCGGTGGACCTGCCGCCCGGAGTGCGCCGCCCACCGGCCACCGCGGCCAGCGACCCCGCCATCCGGATGCTCATCAGGGTGCCCCGCGACGAGGGTCTGGTCCTGGCCGGCGCGCTGCGCGACGCGACCGCCGTGCACAGCGCCCGGCACGACCATGAGGCGGTTCGGGTGCAGATCGACCCATTGCACATCGGATGATGCATCGGCTTAGGCTCACAGCACCGGGTCTGTACGCGGGGTGGGAGGTCTGATGAGAAGGTTCGGGCGCATGCTCGCGCGGATTCTCCCGGTCTTCCTCGTCGCTCTCGGGCTGCTGTGGCCGGCGCTGTTCGCCGGTGGATCCCAGGGTGCGCCGGTCGACGACCCGGTCACCATCACTTCACTGCGCGCCGACTTCACCGTCGACCGCGCCGGGCTGATGCAGGCAACCGAGACGGTGACCGCCGAGTTTCCCAGTGGCCGTCACGGTATCTTCCGGTTCTGGGACATCAGCAACCCCAACGACACCCGTATCCGGCAGATACCGGACATCATCGACATCTCGCTGGACGGGCAGTTGGTGCCCTACGAACTGCTGACCCGGGAAGAAGGCCGAATTGTCGTCGCCAAGATCGGCGATCCGGCCAGCTATCTGATCCCGGGCAGCCATGTCTACCGCATCCGCTACACCGTTCCCGGCGTGCTGGATCCGGGCCGGACCGGTGACACCAAAACCTTCGCCTCCGGCATCGGCGAGAGCGCCCGCGAGACCCCGTCGGCTTTCTTCTGGAATGTGATTGCCCGCTGGAACAACCGCATCGATCAGGCTGACATCAGCGTCACTTTGCCCGGCGCCGTGCCGGGAGCGCAGTGCTCGATCGGCACCGGCGTGGGACAACTCTGCCCCGGCCTGTCGGTCGACGGCAATACCGTGCGGATATCGGCCGCCGACCTGCCGCCGGGCACCCCGGTGACCGTCCGCGCCGGCGTGGACGTTCCGACCCCGCCGCGCGCAACACTGCCGTGGTCGGCGCGCTGGGACCCCGTCCTCGGCCGCTCGGTGCCGGTGGCGCTGTGGCTGCTCGGCCTGACCGCGGCCGCCGGACTCGGCGCCGTGCTGTGGTGGCGCACCACGGTCGAACCCTCACCGGGCTTCCCGTTGCAGTTCGCGCCTCCCGAAGGGCTCGGGCCGGTTCAGTCCGAGTACATCCGAACCGAGGAGGTCCCCACGCACGGCCTGACCGCGACGTTGTTCTACCTCGCCGACCGACGGCTGCTCTCGCTGCACCAGGACAGCCCCGAAAAGTGGACGGTGCGCAGCGTCGGCGAGACAGGTACCTGGGCCGACGTCGACCCGGTGAGCGTGGCCGTGGGGTCCGCCCTGGACCTGACCTATCCCGGGGAGGTGTTCCATGCCAACGGCAGCGTGTCGGCAGGGCGCAAACTCAGCCAGGCCAGACAGGACATGACCACTGCCGTCAAACAGTGGGCCACGGATGGCGGGTTGGTCGTCAAACGCCGTAAGGAACTGCTGCTGCGGTTGTTCAACATCGCCGCGCTGACCCTGGCCGTGGGTGGTTTTGTCCGGTGGTTTTTCCCAATCACTCTGTGGGGCCTACCGTTTGCGGTTTTTTTCTTGTTTTCGGCGGCTGCCTGGAAGTCCGGGGTCGGGGTCCGTCGAACCGCCGCCGGTCGCAAACTCTGGTCGGAGGCCGGCGGATTCCATCGCATGCTGGCCACCGACTCTGCGGAGTCGCGCTTCGACTTCTCCGCCCGTAAGGACCTCTACACCGCCTACATCCCCTTTGCGGTGGCCGGTGGCGCGGCCGCGCTGTGGGCGGCGAAGTACCAGGCGGCCACCGGACAGCCGCCGCCCGACCCCGGGTGGTACCAGTCGTCATCGCGCGGCAACTGGACGTCCTCATCCTCCGGGGGTGCTAGTTTCGACAGCTTCGATTCGGCATTGTCGTCGTCCATCGGCGCCTACACCGCCTCCCAGTCCTCATCGTCGAGCAGCAGCGGCGGCGGCGGAGGTGGCGGTGGCGGCGGCGGCGGAGGTGGAGGAGGCGGTTCATGGTGACCTGGGTGTTGATCCTGGCGCTGCTGCTTGCGGTCGCGGTACTGAGTGGTTTCGTCCTGGGATACAACAAACTTCGCGCCGCCGACGTGCGAGCCGACGAGGCACTCGGCGGGATCGACGTCCAACTCAGCCGCCGGGCCGCCCTAATTCCGAGCCTGGTCAACACCGTCGGCGGATATGCCGCTCACGAGAAGTCGGTGCTGAGTCATATCGCTGACGCGCAAGCCGCCCTGACCGCGGCCACTGCCGGGAAGTCGGTCGCCCGGCGCAGTTCGGCGGAACAGCAGTTCGACTCGGCGGTTGGTCAGGTGCTGGCCCTCGGGCAGACCTACCCGCAGCTGAATTCCTCCACAAACTTCCTCAACCTGCAGCAGAATCTCGCCGACACCGAGGACAAGCTCGCCTTCGCCCGGCAGTACTACAACGACGCCGCGGCCAGCGTGAACCGGTTGCGCAGCACCATCCCGTGGATGTTCGTCGCTGGGATGGCCGGTGTTCAGGAGCGCGAGTTCTATCAGGTGGCCCGGTGAACCGTGGTGGCCCAGTGAATCGGGTGGCCGGTGAACCGGTTGGCCCAGTGACCGGTTGGCCCAGTGAACCTGTTGGCGGGTAGCTGATGCGAATCGTCTTCGCCGGAACCCCCGCTCCGGCGCTGCCATCCCTGCGGCGTCTGATCGACTCGCCGCGCCATGACGTGATCGCCGTGCTCACCCGACCCGACGCCGCGGCCGGCCGGCGGGGTAAGCCGGCGCCCTCCCCGGTGGCGCAACTCGCCCTTGAGGCCGGCATCCCGGTGTTGCGGCCCGCCCGTCCCAATTCCACCGAGTTCGTCGCCGAACTGGCGGAACTTGCCCCGGACTGCGCCGCGGTGGTGGCCTACGGGGCGTTGTTGAGCCCCCAACTGCTGTCCGTCCCGCCGCATGGCTGGGTGAACCTGCACTTCTCCCTGCTGCCGGCGTGGCGCGGCGCTGCGCCCGTTCAGGCGGCGATCGCTGCCGGTGACACCGTCACCGGCGCAACGACTTTCCGTATCGAACCCGCGCTGGACTCCGGACCGGTCTTCGGGGTGCTGACCGAGAGCATCCGCCCCTCCGACACTGCGGCCACCCTCCTTGAGCGGCTGGCGATGGCAGGTGCAGGCCTGTTGGAGGCCACCATGGACGGCATCGCCGATGGGTCGCTGAACGCTGTTCCGCAGTCCGGCGACGGCGTCAGTGCGGCACCGAAAATCACCGTCGAGCAGGCCCGGGTGCGCTGGGATTTACCGGCGCAGGTCATCGAACGCCGAATCCGGGCTAACACCCCCGCACCGGGTGCCTGGACGATGATCGGCGATATGCGCGTCAAACTCGGCCCGGTCAGCATCGCCCCCGATCCCGATCCGCTGGCGCCCGGGGTACTCCACATAGGGCGGACCTCGATTCGGGTGGGTACCGGTTCGCAGCCGATTGTGCTGAATCAGGTCCAACCGCCCGGGAAAAAAGCGATGGCGGCTGCGGACTGGGCTCGCGGTGCGCGGCTACCGGACCAGGTGCGTGCCTTATGAGCAAGCCTCCCCCCGCCGGCAGCGCAGGTCGCGGACAGGACCGGTCCCGGCCGCGGGCGGCACCCGCGCCGCAGGGTCGACGGCGTCCGCCGCGGTCTGAACTCGACCCGGCGCGGCGGGCCGCGTTTGACGTGTTGCGGGCGGTCACCGAGCGGGACGCCTACGCCAACCTGGCGCTGCCCGCGCTGCTGGCCGAACGTGGGATCACGGGCCGGGACGCCGCATTCGCGACCGAACTGACCTACGGCACCTGCCGCTGCCGCGGCTTGCTCGACGCGGTTATCGCCGCCGCAGCCGGTCGATCGGTGGACGAGATCGACCCTGTGCTGCTGGATCTGCTGCGGCTGGGCGCCTATCAGCTGTTGCGGACCAATGTCGCCGAGCATGCCGCGGTGTCGACGACCGTGGAACAGGCGGGAGTCGAATTCGATTCGGCCCGTGCCGGATTCGTCAATGCGGTGCTGCGGGCAATTGCCCGCCGAGACGAGGATTCCTGGGTTGCCGAACTGGCGCCGCCGGCTGCGAGCGACCCCGTGGGTCACGCCGCACTCGTGCACGCCCACCCCCGGTGGATCGCGCAGGCCTTCGCCGACGCGCTCGGTGCCGACGCCGGTGAACTCGACGCCGCCCTGGCCGCCGACGACGCCCGCCCCGGCGTGCACCTCGCCGCCCGGCCCGGGGTGCTGACCGCCGCGGCGCTAGCCGAGTCGGCGGGCGGGCAGGTGGGCCGCTACTCGCCCTACGCGGTGTATCTCAGCGGCGGTGACCCCGGGCAACTGGCCGCGGTGCGCGACGGGCAGGCCCTCGTCCAGGACGAGGGCAGCCAACTGGTGGCCCGGGCGCTCACCACGGCGCCGGTGAGCGGCGAGGACGGCGGCCGCTGGCTGGATCTGTGCGCCGGCCCCGGCGGCAAGACTGCACTCATCGCGGCCATCGCCGCTCAACGGGATGCCACTGTCGTCGCGGTCGAGCCGAATCCACGCCGTGCCGAACTGGTCGAGCGGAACACCGCCGGCCTGCCGGTGCAGGTGCTGCGGGCAGATGGTCGCGAATCCAGCCTTCCCGCAGAGTCTTTCGATCGGGTACTCGTCGACGCGCCGTGCACCGGCCTGGGTGCGTTGCGGCGCAGGCCGGAAGCCCGCTGGCGCCGAACCCCGGCTGACGTGCCGGCACTGACCAAACTGCAGCGCGAACTACTGGCCGCCGCGATCAGGCTGACCCGCCCGGGCGGGGTGGTGTTGTATGCGACCTGCTCTCCGCATCTGGCCGAGACCCTCGGAGTGGTGTCCGACGCGTTGCGGCGGCATCCGGTGACCGCGCTGGACACCCGCCCCCTGTTCAGCCCGGCCGATACTCTCGGCGTCGGTCCGCACGTGCAGTTGTGGCCGCACCGGCACGGCACCGACGCGATGTTCGCCGCCGCGCTGCGTAAGGATCGATAGCACCAAGCTCAGGAGTAGCGGCCGCGCCAGGCGTTCTTTCGGACTTGCCAGATGTCGCCGAGGAACGGCTTGAGGTGCCGCGAGACATCGAAGGTCGACTCATCCCGGAAATCGACCTCGACCGGCATCTCGACGATGCGGGCTCCCATCCGCCGGGCCAGAAAGAGCACCTCGACATCGAAGGCGAATCCGTCGACCGTGGTCTTAGCGAAGACCTTCCGCGCCCAGGTCGCCGTGAAACCCTTGAATCCGCATTGGGTGTCGCGGATGACCGGCAGCAGCAGGCTACGGCGGGT
Source organism: Mycobacterium sp. (assembly GCF_044370595.1). Classification (GTDB taxonomy): domain Bacteria; phylum Actinomycetota; class Actinomycetes; order Mycobacteriales; family Mycobacteriaceae; genus Mycobacterium. The sequence goes on along the minus strand of NZ_JBILVF010000007.1, from coordinate 44,878 downwards.
CGCCTGCACCGCTGCGCCGGCCGCCAGCCGGGATACGCTGCGCTCGGTCTCGGCGTAGGCGGTCAGGCTGCGCTTTCCGGTCACCACGTCGGCCACGCCGGCACGCAGCATCGCCAAGGCGGGCTCGACGTGCGACGGGGCGATGTTCATGTCGGCGTCGACGTAGAACCGGTAGTCGCCGGCGGCGGCGAGCATTCCGGAGCGTACGGCCCCGCCTTTGCCCTGGTTTTGCGGCAGCCGGTTGAGCCTGATGCGCGGGTTGCGCGCCGCAGCGGCTTCCACCAGATCCGCGGTGCCGTCGCGGCTGCCGTCGTCGGACACCACCAGTTCCACCGACCCGTCGAACCCGTCCATCCAGACCGACCAGCCCACCAGGGTCGGCGTCAGACGTCGCTCCTCGTTGTAAGCCGGTATCACGATGGACAAGTCCATGGATAGATGGTTCCAGAACTGGTTGCGGCGCATGGGGCGAATCATCACGAGGCTTTACAGTGACAGCCATGGCAACACCGACCAGGCCGATGATCGCCCCGTCGATCCTGTCCGCCGACTTCGCCCGCCTTGCCGAGGAGGTCGCGGCCATCGAAGGCGCGGACTGGGTGCACGTCGATGTGATGGACGCCCACTTCGTACCCAATCTGACCCTCGGCCTGCCCGTGGTGGAAAGCCTGCTGCGGGTCACCGACATTCCGATGGACTGCCACCTGATGATCGACGATCCCGGCCGCTGGGCGCCCGGTTACGCCGAAGCCGGCGCGTACAACGTCACCTTCCACGCCGAAGCCACCGACAACCCCATCGCGGTGGCCCGCGACATCCGCGCCGCCGGTGCCAAGGCGGGCCTGTCGATCAAACCCGGCACTCCGCTGGAGCCCTATCTGGAGGTTCTGCGTGACTTCGACACCTTGCTGGTGATGTCGGTGGAGCCGGGTTTCGGTGGGCAGAGCTTCATCCCGGAGGTGCTCTCGAAGGTCGCCACGGCTCGGCGACTCGTCGACACCGGCGAACTGACGATCCTCATCGAGATCGACGGCGGCATCAACGCCGACACCATCGAGCAGGCCGCCGAGGCCGGGGTGGACTGTTTTGTGGCGGGTTCGTCGGTCTACGGCGCCGGCGACCCTGCCGCCGCGGTGGAGGCACTGCGCCGTCAGGCCGGTGCGGCTTCACCGCATCTGCGGGTATGACCGCACCGGCGCAGATCGCCGCTGCCATGGCACTGGCGGTCGAGCAGGCGCAGACGGTGAAGGGCGGCACCTATCCCAACCCCCCGGTGGGAGCTGTGATTCTGACCCCCGAGGGCGATATCGCCGCAGTGGGAGCGACCGAACCTGCCGGGGGAGCCCACGCCGAGTTGGTGGCGTTGCGGGCGGCCGGCGACCGGGCCGCCGGCGGGACCGCCGTGGTCACCCTCGAGCCGTGCAACCACCATGGGCGCACCCCGCCGTGTGTCGACGCCCTGTTGGGCGCCGGGGTGGCGGCCGTGGTGTACGCGGTGGCCGATCCGAATCCGATCGCCGCCGGGGGAGCACGCCGTCTGCACGCCGCCGGGGTCGCCGTGACTGCGGGACTGCACGCCGGGGAGGTGGCCGGCGGAGTGTTGCGGGAGTGGCTGCACAAACAGCAGACCGGTCTGCCGCACGTCACCTGGAAATTCGCCTCCAGCGTCGACGGGCGCAGCGCTGCGGCGGATGGTTCCTCGAAGTGGATCACCAGTGCGGCTGCTCGCCTGGATCTGCACCGGCGCAGGGCTGCAGCGGATGCCATCGTCGTCGGCACCGGGACGGTGTTCGCAGACAACCCGACGCTGACGGCCCGGCTTGCGGGCGGGGAACCGGCACCCCAGCAGCCACTGCGGGTGGTCGTCGGCCAGCGTGAGGTTCCGCCGGAATCCAATGTGCGCAATGCCGATTCGCCCACCGTCATGCTGCGCACCCGGGACCCCCACGAAGTCATCCACGCCCTAGCCGAGCGCACCGATGTCCTGCTCGAGGGCGGCCCGACCCTGGCCGGGGCTTTCCTGCGCGCCGGGGTGGTGCACCGCATCCTGGCCTACGTCGCCCCGATCCTGCTCGGCGGACCGGTGACGGCGGTTGACGACGTCGGGGTGGCCAGCATCGCCAACGCCTTACGCTGGAGGTACGACGGCGTCGAGCAGATCGGTCCGGACCTTCTGCTGAGCCTGATCCCGGACGGCTGACGCGCTCAGGACTTACCGGAGTGCAGAGACTTGTGCTCGATGATGTCGCGGGAGCCGCCGCCGGCGCCGAGCATCTCCCGGAATGCCTGGACGGTGTAGCCGACGACCGTCGCGTCGGTGCCGGCCCGGGCGGTGGCCGAGCGGGGCAGCGCGAAGAGCGGGCCCATCTCGCCGAAATAGTCCCCGGCCTTTGCGACTTTCAGAATTTCCTCACCGCCGCTTGCCAATTCGCGGACCAGTTCGATCTCGCCCTCGGAAACCATGTAGATCGAATCACCCATGGTGCCCTGTTCGAAGAGGGTCTCGCCGGCACGCAGCGCGACCGTCTCCGGCTCGTGTTCGGTCGCGGACATGTTCGGCACCAGTTCCACCACCCGGTCGGCCAGCGGCAGCATCCTGGTGTCATGGGTGGCCACCACCACCACCCGCTCGCCGGAGGCCAGTTCGCGTATCAGTCGAAGCACCTCCTCGACCTGGATGTAGTCCAGATGGGCGGTCGGCTCGTCGGCGATCAGCAGAGGAGGGTCCAAGGCGATGGCGCGGGCCACCGCCACCCGTTGCTGCTGCCCGCCGCTCATATCGCCGGGGCGGTGGTGCATCCGCGCGGCCAGTCCGACCCGGGACAGCAGTCCCGCGGCGCGGTCCCGGGACTCCTCACGCCCGATGCCGGCAGCGCGAAGCGGCACCATCACGTTCTCGATCGCATTCAGGCTGGGCACCAGGTTGAATGCCTGGAAGACGATGCCGACAGTGTTTCGCCGATATTCCGACAGCCGCTTAGGGTCGAGCCTGGTCAAGTCGATGTCGCCGAACTCGATCTTTCCGGCGGTCGGCTTGAGGATGCCGCCCAGGCAGGACAGCAGCGTCGTCTTCCCGCACCCGCTGGGCCCCAACAGGATTGCCAGCGATCCCTCCGCCACGTCGAGGCTCAACCCGTCGATGGGCCGAACGGTGTCCTCGCCGCTGGCGTATTCCACCACAAGGTCCTTGATTCGAAGATCAGCCACGTCAGGGTCCTCCGAATGCGACTGCCGGGTCAACGACGACGGCGCGCCGCAACCCGGCGAGGCTGGCGAGCACCCCGATGGTAACCGCGACGACGGGGAGCAGGACGAAGGCCATGGTCGGAATGTCGACGCGCATCGGGAACAGCGGTCCCAGCAGCACCGACAGCACTCCGCCCAGCAGTGCTGAGAGCACGGCCACGATGATCGCCTGCATCGCCAGCCCCGCCATGATCGAGCGGGTCGGGACGCCGACGGCCTTGAACACCGCGAAGTCGCGGGTACGTTCGAGCGCGGACATGTAGATCATCGAGCCCACGATCATTCCGGCCACCACCCACAGCAGTCCGGCCATCAGGCTCATCGCCTGCCGGGCCCCGGTCAGCGCGCGCAGCAGGTCGTCGACGGCACCGGTTCGGCCGACCAGCCGGTAACCGCTCGGCGCACGCTCGGGCAACCCGACCACGCCGATCGACGAGATCAGCGACTGGCCGGAGAACAGCAGCGTCTGGGCTCCGCTGACGGTGAGAAAGATATTGGCCTGCCCGGCGAGGGCAGTCGAATCGTCCACCAGACCCACGATCTGCAGATTGCGCGAGCCGATCTCGACGGTGGCGCCGATGGGTTTGCGCATGGTGTCAGACACCGCGGCCTCATGTGTCTCCGACGGCGGACGGCCCTCTTTCACGGCCGGCATACCGGGGCCCTTCTCCGGGGCGCCGAACACGTTCACACTGCGTGCAGAGCCCTTGTTGTCCGGCATGGTGGCGCTGCCGTACACCAGCGGGACGGTGGTTTCGACCCCGGGAAGCTGAAGCTTGGTGGCGGGGAACGCCGCCGAACCCAGGAACGGGCCGGTGGCACCGGACTTGACCAGAAAGCCGTCCAGCCCCAGGGAATCCACGGTCCGGGTGGCCTCAACTCGGAATCCGTTGGCGAGTCCGGTCAAAACCAGTGTCATGGCGAAAACCAACCCGGTGCCGACGATGGCGATCACGAATCGGCGTTTGCGCCACTGCAGGTCGCGCAGCGCCGCGGTCAGCACGTCGTTCCCAGCATGGGGGCGAGGGTACCGACCCGATGAGCTGCTCGCCGTTGGCTTTCACCAATTGGGCGGCGGGCGGTCAACGGCGTGCCGCGTGGCGGGGCTGGGTCGCAAGGTCAACGTCGTCGACGGCCTGCGCGCTGCGGCTACCGAGAAAGAGAGCGATTGCCGCGCCGACCAGACACACGATCATCGTGATGTAGAAGATCGCGCCGTACTGCATGGCGAACGCGGTGCGGTAACGCTCCGCTTCAGCAGCGACTCGGGCCGCCAGGTTGTCCCCGCCCGCCTTCGGCAGCGTGGCCAGAATCTGGTTGAACCGGTACAGACCCCAGGCAGTCAAGGCGGCGACACCGATCAGCATCCCGGTCATGCGGGCCACCACCACCAGCGAGGAGGCGATACCGTGCTGGGCGGCCGGCACGACCCGAAGAGCAGTCGAGGTCAGCGGCCCGATCACCAGTCCGAGGCCGAACCCGGCCAGGGCCAGATCGGTACCGAAGGTCGGCAGCGACAGCGGACCGATCTGGTGGCGGGTGGAGAGCACATCGACTCCCCAGTGAGACACCAGCCAGTAAGCGAACGCGGCGATGAGCATGCCCGCCACCGTCACCGCCCGGTCGCCGATCCGGGTGGCCAGCCAGCCACCGGCGAGGGCGCCGACCGGCAGCGCGATCAGGAAGTGCAACAGCAGAAATGCCGCGCCGGTCTGATCCCTGCCCAGAACACCCTGGCCGAACAATTCGACGTTGACCAGGGTGACCATCAGCGCCGCCCCGGCGCACATCGAGGTGCCCAGCGAGGACAGAAAGGGGCCGAACTTGACTCCGCTGGGCTCGATGAGGCGGGTGCGGGCGAAGCGCTCCCACAGCGCGAACGCGATCGCGGCCACCACGGCGCCGACCACCAGCGGCACCCCGTAACTGGGCAGAATTTGCTTACCGTCCGGGGCGGGGTTGTACAACCCCCAGACAGCCAGGCCCAACGCCAGGGCCAGCAGTAGACCGCCGACGACGTCGACGCGTTCCGGTTCCGCGCTGCGTTCGTGGGCCGGCAGGCTGAAGTGGATCAGCACCATCGCGATGAGGGCCAGCGGCACATTGATCCAGAACACGTCGCGCCAGGTATTGAGCAACCAGACCACGCCGATGCCGTAGAGCGGGCCGAGCACGCTGCCGAGTTCCTGCGCCGCTCCGATACCACCGAGCACCTGCGCCCGGTTGCGCGCCGACCACAGGTCGGCGGCCAAGGCCAGGGTTACCGGCAGTAGCGCGCCGCTGGCGACGCCTTGAATGAACCGGCCGATCACCAGCACCGTGAGGTCGTCTGCCAGTGCGGTGATGACCGAGCCGAGCGCGAAGCCAGCCAGGCTGGCCTGCAGCACCAACTTGCGGCCCAAGCGGTCGGAGAGCCTGCCCAGCAGGGGCATCGCCGCGATATAGCCCAGCAGATACCAGGTGATGATGGGCGTGACCTGCTGGATCTTGTTGATCGGAATACCGACCGACTTCATGATGTCGACCATGATCGTGACGACGACGTAGGTGTCGAGCGCCCCGAGTAGGACCGCAAGGCTGCCGGCGCCGATTGCGATCCGGCGGCTGCGTCGGGCCCGCGGCTCGGAATCGACGGCGGTGGTCCCGGTGCTGGCGTGAGCCGGCGGCATCACACCGCCGGCTTGGTTACGGTGACCGGCTTGTCCCACTCGGACAGCGCCAGCGCCACGGAGTTACCGGCGCTCTGCTCCACCTGAGCCTGCACCAACTGGTGGGGGGCGTCCTTCTCGATCCACACCGTCGCCGGAAGCGGGCCGCCGGCCTTCAACTGGGGGATCAGTTTGTTGACCGCATCAGGACTGGCCTTCCCGGTGATCCGGACGGCCGGCACCCCGCCGATGGTCTCGAAGCTCTCGGCCTTGGCCTCGGCCAGACCGGCCAGCATATTGGCCAGGCCGGTGTCGGGGTTGAGGATCACCGACGGGTCGTAGACGTCGGCGGCCGGGCCCATGTCCAGCCAGTTGTCCGGGGTCAGCGCGGCGTAGAGGGTGCCGTCGACGACCACCAGATCGGCGTCGATATCCGAGCCGCCCATGGTGATCTTGGCGTTGCCCTGCACCGCGGTGCTGGGCACGTTGGTCAGATCCGCGGACAGTGTCTTGATCGGCAGGCCCTCGACCTTGCCGGTCACCGCGATCTCCAAATGGGCGCTTTTGAGGCCCTTGGTCGCGGCCACGGACTGCTCAATCAGCCCGGCGGCCTCCGGCAGCGGCTCGGTGGCCTTCTTGGAGCAGCCTGCGGCGGAGATGGTGAAGACCGCAGCAGCAATCAGGGCTGTGAGAACGGCAATCATTCGGCGCAACGTCGACATGCCTGCATCGTAGAGGGTCGCCCGGGCCGCTCGGCGGTCGCGACGCGGGGGTTGTGTCGTTGTGACGCGGTCGGTATTACTGGGCGCATGAACGCCCACCTGGAATTTCGGGCCGTGCCGGCGGGGACCGGCGACGCGGCTGAGCTGGTGGCTGCCATGGTCGCCGAGATGAGGGAGCTCTACGAGGGCCTCGACCTCGACGCGCCTGACATGCCGAAGGCGGGTCCGGCCGAACTGGGGCCGCCCGGTGGCACGTACCTGGTCGGCTACCGCGACGGCGTCCCGGTGTGCGGCGGCGGCCTCAAACGTCTCCCGGACGGCGCCTGCGAGATCAAGCGAATGTACGTGGTGCCGCAAGCCAGACGATCCGGGGTGGCACGAGCGCTGCTGGCCGCCCTGGAGGACGTAGCCCGCGGGCTGGGCTACCGCATCGCCCGGCTGGACACCGGTTCCCGTCAGCCGCACGCCCAGGCGTTCTACGAGGCCTCCGGCTACCGGCGGGTCGGCAACTTCAACGACAACCCGGCCGCGGCGTTCCACGGCGAGAAGTGGCTGGATTAGGCGCGGAATCAGCCCGTACATTTAGACGCATGTTCACCGGCATCGTGGAGGAACTGGGCGAGGTCGTCGGTACCGAGGACCTCGGTGATTCCGCACGGCTGACCATCCGCGGGCCGGTCGTGACCGGGGATGCGCGCCATGGCGATTCGATCGCCGTCAACGGGGTCTGCCTGACGGTGGTCGACCTGCTTGCCGACGGCCGGTTCACCGCCGACGTGATGGCCGAGACGCTGAGACGATCCAGCCTGGCGGCGCTGTCGGCCGGCAGCGCTGTGAATCTTGAGCGAGCGGCGGCGGTGAACAGCCGATTGGGCGGGCATATCGTCCAGGGCCACGTCGACGGCACCGGGACGGTGATTTCCCGCAACCCGTCGCAGCACTGGGAGGTGGTTCGGATCGCGTTGCCCGCCGCGCTGTCCCGCTACGTGGTGGAGAAGGGGTCGATCACCGTCGACGGTGTGTCACTGACGGTGTCGACGATCGGTGCGGACTGGTTCGAGGTTTCCCTGATCCCCACCACGCTGGCGACGACCAACCTGGGCCATGCTGCGGTGGGCACGCCGGTGAACCTGGAAGTCGACGTCATCGCCAAATATGTGGAGCGGCTGCTGTCGCAGTCCCCTTCGACGGACTAGGACTTTTTCGTCCTGCACTACGACCAGTCGAGGCTGTTGACGGTAGGTCCAGTTCCCCTGAAACCGGTGTCGGTCCCCGACAGGGTCGCCACAGCCGTAGCAGCGGCCGGCACCGGCCGGTATGACCGGGCTGTGGGCGGGTAGCGCGTCACGGTGACCGCGGAGTCATCGCCCCGGGTCGTGCGGTGGCAGCGGTGTCTGCCGCGCCGGTGTCGGCTGGTGCGATACCCGCCGCGGGCAGTCCAGCGATGGACAGGGCGACGAGGACTGCCGCCGCGCCGAGGTGCCGGGAGCACGTTGAGCATCGTCACCGCCTGACTAGGAATCTCGAGCCGGAATGTCCTCCAAAATCACTGCGACGGTGCGGCAGTGGGCTCTGTTTGGATAACCGCCTGCCTGGCGGATAAGGGCCGGTGAAAACGGGTGGTTCATACTGTGGGCAGCACTATGGAACTCCCTGTGGGCCCAGCGGCCCGGCGGGGCAACGGGCAGGCGGCACACGATGACGAGACTGGACACCGTCGAACGCGCGGTTGCCGATATCGCGGCGGGTAAGGCCGTCGTCGTCATCGACGATGAGGATCGCGAGAACGAGGGCGATCTGATCTTCGCCGCCGAAAAGGCCACCCCGGAACTGGTGGCTTTCATGGTTCGCTACACCTCCGGCTATCTGTGCGTGCCCCTCGACGGCGCGATCTGCGACCGGCTCGGCCTGCTGCCGATGTACGCGGTCAACCAGGACAAGCACGGAACCGCCTACACCGTCACCGTGGACGCCAAAGTCGGTGTGGGAACGGGTATCTCGGCATCGGATCGGGCCACCACGATGCGTCTACTGGCCGATCCGTCCAGCATCGCCGAGGATTTCACCAAACCCGGCCACGTGGTGCCGCTGCGGGCCAAGGACGGCGGGGTGCTGCGCCGCCCCGGCCACACCGAGGCCGCCGTCGACCTGGCCCGGATGGCGGGCCTGCAGCCTGCCGGCGCGATCTGCGAGATCGTCAGCCAGAAGGACGAGGGCGCGATGGCCCAGACCGACGAGTTGCGGATCTTCGCCGACGAGCACGCTCTGGCGCTGATTTCGATCGCCGACCTCATCGAGTACCGCCGCAAACACGAGAAGCTTGTCGAGCGAATCGCCGAGGCCCGCATCCCGACCCGACACGGCGAGTTCCGGGCCGTCGGCTACACCAACGTCTACGACAACGTCGAGCACGTCGCACTGGTCCGCGGCGACATCGCCGGTCCCGATAACGATGGCCGCGACGTGTTGGTGCGGGTGCACTCGGAATGCCTGACCGGGGACGTGTTCGGATCCCGCCGCTGCGACTGCGGACCGCAACTGGACGCCGCGATCGAGATGGTTGCCCGGGAGGGCCGTGGAGTGGTTCTCTACATGCGCGGGCACGAAGGCCGTGGCATCGGGTTGATGCACAAACTTCAGGCCTATCAGTTGCAGGACGCCGGCGCGGACACCGTGGACGCCAACCTTGAACTCGGCTTGCCCGCCGACGCCCGCGACTACGGAATCGGCGCGCAGATACTCGTCGACCTCGGGGTGCGGACCATGCGGCTGCTCACCAATAACCCCGCCAAACGGGTCGGGCTGGACGGCTACGGGCTGCAGGTGGTCGAACGGGTGCCGCTGCCGGTGCGGGCCAACGCCGAGAACATCCGCTACCTCAAGACCAAACGCGACCGGATGGGTCACGACCTGTCCGGTCTGGAGGACCTCGATGATCTCGGCGACGCCTTGGGCCTGCCCGGAGACATCGGGGGCGCGCTGTGAGGGGCTCCGGTATCCCCGAGGTGCCCGACATGGATGCCTCCGACGTCCGCCTTGCCATCGTCGCCAGCACCTGGCATCCCCGGATCTGCGACGCCCTGCTGGACGGGGCGTGCCGGGTCGCGCAGGACTGCGGAGTCCCCGCACCCACGGTGATCCGCGTGCACGGTGCCATCGAGATCCCCGTGGTGGCCCAGGAACTGACCCGCAATCACGATGCGGTGGTCGCGCTGGGCGTGGTCATTCGCGGTGAGACACCGCATTTCGACTATGTCTGCGATGCCGTCACGCAGGGACTGACCCGGGTGTCGTTGGACTCGGCCACCCCGGTCGCCAACGGCGTGCTCACCACCGAGAACGAGCAGCAGGCCCTGGACCGGGCCGGTCTGCCCGACTCCGCGGAGGACAAAGGCGCTCAGGCATGCGCCGCGGCGCTGTCCACCGCGCTGACCTTGGGACAGCTCCGCGCATGACGCCGGGCCGGGACAGCGCTGGCCCTGACGGGCGGGGCTCACAACCTGGGGAGTGGGACGCCGAATTCCGGCCGCGGGTGGTACCGCGGGCGGCGATCGCGGTCGCCGGGCTTATCGCGGTCTCCGGAATTGTCCTGTCGGCGTTCAACGACCGCTCATCGGGAGCATTCATGCGCGTTGCCGATCAGGTTGCCTGGGGCGGACTGGCCGTCATTGTGGCCGCAGCCATCGTGGTGGTACTCACCCGGCCGCGGCTGCGGGTCGGCCCGGCCGGCCTCTCGGTTCGAAACGTGCTCGAAGACAGATTGATTCCGTGGCCGGATGTAGTCGATATCTACTTCCCCCGGGGTAAGCGCTGGCCGCGGGTGGAACTGCAGGCCTACGAGTACGTGCCTGTGTTGGCCATCCAGTCCGCCGACGGCGACCGTGCAGTGGACGCGATGGACACCCTGCGTGAACTGATGGCCCGCTACCTGGGCCAACAGCCCCGCGGCGAGGGTGCCTAAACCGCACGTCCTGCGGGTGTGTCGGCGAATCGACACGCACGGTCGCCGGGATGGCACCCGGTACTAACCTGGGACCGTGCCCGATCCCGCGACGTACCGACCCGCGCCGGGATCCATCCCCAACGAGCCCGGGGTCTACCGGTTCTCCGATCCCCACGGCCGGGTCATCTACGTCGGCAAAGCCAAGAACCTGCGCAGTCGGCTGACGTCTTACTTCGCCGATGTGGCCGGCCTGCACCCCCGCACGCGTCAGATGGTCACCACTGCCGCCAAGGTCGAATGGACCGTGGTGACCACCGAGGTGGAGGCACTGCAACTCGAATACAACTGGATCAAGGAGTTCGATCCGCGGTTCAACGTCCGCTACCGCGACGACAAGTCCTACCCGGTGCTCGCGGTGACTCTCAACGAGGAGTTCCCGCGGCTGATGGTCTACCGCGGGCCGCGCCGCAAGGGTGTGCGCTATTTCGGCCCGTACTCCCACGCCTGGGCCATCCGCGAAACCCTCGACCTGCTGACCCGAGTCTTCCCGGCCCGCACGTGTTCGGCGGGAGTGTTCAAGCGGCACAGCCAAATCGAGCGGCCCTGCCTGTTGGGTTACATCGACAAATGTTCGGCCCCTTGCGTGGGCCGGGTGAGCGCGCAACGGCACCGTGAGATCGTCGATGATTTCTGCGACTTTCTCTCCGGCAAGACCGACCGGTTCGCCCGTGGTCTGGAACGTCAGATGACAGCGGCGGCTGGTGAACTCGACTTTGAGCGGGCGGCACGACTGCGTGACGATCTCGGTGCGCTCAAGAGAGCCCTCGAGAAACAGGCCGTGGTGCTCGGCGACGGCACCAACGCCGACGTGGTTGCATTTGCCGACGACGATCTGGAGGCTGCGGTTCAAGTCTTCCACGTCCGGGGCGGACGTGTTCGCGGACAACGCGGTTGGGTCGTCGAAAAGCCGGGTGATCCGGGGGAGTCCACCGAAGCCGCCCTCGTCGAACAGTTCCTCACCCAGTTTTACGGCGCTGAAGCTGAATTGGGCGGACCGCCCGGGACCGAATCGGACGGCGCTGCTGACGAATCCATCAACCCGGTACCTAAGGAAGTGCTGGTGCCATGCTTGCCGCCCAACGCCGAGGAACTGGCCACCTGGCTATCCGCGCTGCGAGGATCGCGGGTAGTGCTGCGGGTGCCGCGCCGTGGTGATAAGCGCGCCCTGGCTGACACAGTGCACCGCAACGCCCGAGAGGCGTTGCAGCTGCACAAGCTGAAGCGGGCCGGCGACTTCACAGCCAGATCAGCTGCGCTGCAAAATATTCAGGAGTCGCTGGGCCTGGCTGAGGCACCCCTGCGTGTCGAGTGCGTCGATATCAGCCATGTGCAGGGCACCGACGTCGTCGGTTCGCTGGTGGTGTTCGAGGACGGACTGCCGCGTAAGTCCGACTACCGGCACTTCGCGATCCGGGAGGCCGCCGGTGCAGGTCGCTCGGACGATGTGGCATCCATCGCCGAGGTAACCCGGCGACGTTTCCTGCGTCATGTCCGCGACTTGAGCGGCGATGGTGACAACGTCGAGGCAGGCAGACGCCGGTTCGCCTACCCACCGAACCTTTTCGTGGTCGACGGCGGTGTGCCGCAGGTGAATGCGGCCCAGTCAGTACTTGATGAACTCGGCGTCACCGACGTCGCGGTGATCGGACTGGCCAAGAGATTGGAGGAGGTGTGGGTGCCGGGCGAACCCGACCCGGTGATCTTGCCACGTAACAGTGAGGGGCTGTATCTGCTGCAGCGTGTACGTGACGAAGCGCACCGGTTTGCGATCTCCTATCACCGCAGCAAGCGGTCCAAACGGATGACCGCCTCGGCGTTGGACACCGTGCGGGGCCTGGGGGAAACCAGGCGTAAGGCTCTGGTGACTCACTTCGGCTCGGTGGCCCGGCTTCGCCAGGCCAGCGTGGCCGAGATCACCGAGGTGCCCGGCATCGGCGCGGCGACTGCCGCCGCGGTTCTCGAGGCGCTGGGCAGTCTGCAAACATCCAGCGCTGAAACCGATCCCGCTGGTTGGGATACGTCAGCGGACTCGGTGGACAATGATGCTCAGCAGGCCCTCCCACCGACAGTCCAGCGACCGACAACCCCATGACAGGCCACCCGATGACAGCCCCCGGCCCAGCCGACGATGTGCCGGCCACCGATGCCTCCGACATCGACGTGCTGTTGGTGACGGGCCTGTCCGGAGCCGGTCGTGGCACCGCCGCGAAGGTGTTGGAAGACCTGGGCTGGTATGTCGCCGACAATCTTCCCCCCGAATTGATTGCCCGCATGGTCGATCTCGGCCTGGCGGCCGGCTCACGGATCACCCAGCTGGCGGTGGTGATGGACGTCCGATCCCGAGGATTCACCGGCGACCTGGACGCGGTCCGCAAAGATCTCGCCGACCGCAACATCACCCCGCTGGTGTTGTTCATGGAGGCCTCCGATGAAATCCTGGTCCGCCGCTACGAGAACAACCGGCGCAGCCACCCGCTGCAGGGCAACCAGACCCTGGCCGAGGGAATCGCCGCCGAACGGGCGATGCTGGCTCCGGTGCGCGCCGGCGCCGATCTGATCATCGACACCTCCACGCTGTCGGTGCCGTCGCTGCGGGCCAGCATCGAAAACGCCTTCGGCGCAGAGACCATCGCGCAGACCGCCGTCACGGTCGAATCCTTCGGCTTCAAATACGGCCTGCCGATGGATGCCGACATGGTGATGGATGTCCGTTTCCTACCCAACCCGCACTGGGTGGACGAACTGCGGCCCCAAACCGGGCAATCCCCGGCAGTACGGGACTACGTTCTGGCACAGCCCGGGGCCACGGAATTCCTGCAGACCTACCATCAGCTGTTGAAGTTGGTGGCTGACGGCTACTTGCGCGAGGGGAAGCGGTATATGACGGTGGCGATCGGATGCACCGGCGGCAAGCACCGCAGCGTCGCCATCGCCGAGGCGTTGGCCGGCTTGCTGAGCGCGAACCGGCAACTCACCGTCCGGGTGTTGCACCGCGATCTGGGGCGCGAGTGAGTGTGAATCCGGAGGGCAGCAGCGCACGCATCGTCGCACTCGGCGGTGGCCACGGGCTGTACGCGACGCTGTCGGCCGCACGCCGTCTGACCCCACATGTGACCGCAGTGGTGACTGTGGCCGACGACGGCGGCTCATCAGGTCGGCTGCGTTCCGAGCTTGACATCATCCCGCCCGGCGATTTGCGAATGGCGTTGGCTGCCTTGGCATCCGATAGCCCGCACGGCCGGTTGTGGGCCACGATCATCCAACACCGGTTCGGCGGCAGCGGCGCCTTGGCCGGCCACCCGATCGGCAACCTGATGTTGGCCGGACTCAACGAGGTGCTCGCCGATCCGGTGGCCGCGCTGGACGAGTTGGGCCGCATCCTGGGCGTCAAGGGCCGGGTGCTGCCGATGTGTCCGCTGGCCCTGCAGATCGAAGCCGACGTGGCCGGGTTGGAAAGCGACCCCCGGATGAGCCGGGTGATCCGCGGTCAGGTCGCGGTGGCCACCACCCCGGGGAAGGTGCGGCGTGTCCGGTTGCTGCCCGGTGATCCGCCGGCCACCCGCCAGGCGGTGGACGCGGTGATGAACGCCGACCTGGTGGTGCTGGGACCGGGATCGTGGTTCACCAGCGTCATTCCGCATGTCCTTGTCCCTGGTCTGGTCGCCGCCCTCAATTCGACTCCGGCCCGGCGGGCCCTGGTGCTGAATCTGGCTGCCGAACCGGGCGAGACCGCCGGTTTCTCGGCCGAACGGCACGTGCATGTGCTGGCCCAGCACGCGCCGGGGTTCAGTGTCAACGACATCATCGTCGATGCTGGTCGGGTGCCGTCTCAGCGGGAACGCGATCAGCTGCGCCGTACCGCGGCGATGCTGCAGGCCGCGGTTTCGTTTGCTGACGTCTCCCGACCTGGTACACCTTTACATGACCCAGCAAAGCTAGCCGCGGCCCTGGAGGCGGTGCGGTCACGGGGAGCGGATGCCCCGACGGCCACCGTGCCTACCGCCGCTCCGCGTGCGCCGGCGCAGGATTCGGCCGGCCAGCTTCGAGATGGACCGAGAGGTGACGACCTGTGGCGATGACAGCTGAGGTGAAAGACGAGCTGAGCCGCCTCGTCGTCAACTCGGTGACCGCCAGGCGGGCGGAGGTGGCGTCCTTGCTCAGGTTCGCCGGTGGGCTGCACATCGTGTCCGGTCGGGTGGTGATCGAAGCCGAAGTCGATATGGGCAGCACCGCCCGACGCCTCCGCAAAGACATTCACGATCTTTACGGCTACAACTCGGTGGTACATGTGCTGTCCGCCAGCGGTATTCGAAAGAGCACCCGTTATCTGTTGCGGGTCGCCAAGGACGGTGAGGCGCTGGCGCGGCAGACCGGTCTACTGGACGTGCGTGGTCGGCCGGTGCGCGGGCTGCCCGCGCAGGTGGTCGGCGGCAGCATCGCCGATGCCGAGGCGGCCTGGCGCGGCGCGTTCCTGGCCCACGGCTCGCTGACCGAACCGGGCCGCTCGTCCGCGTTGGAGGTGAGCTGCCCGGGTCCGGAGGCGGCGCTGGCTCTGGTGGGTGCCGCCCGGCGGCTGGGGGTGAGCGCCAAGGCCCGCGAGGTGCGCGGAACCGACCGCGTCGTTGTCCGCGATGGCGACGCGATCGGCACTCTGCTCACCCGGATGGGCGCCCAGGACACCCGGCTGGTGTGGGAAGAACGACGGATGCGCCGGGAAGTGCGTGCCACGGCCAACCGGCTGGCCAACTTCGACGATGCCAACCTGCGCCGGTCGGCACGGGCAGCCGTCGCCGCGGCTGCGCGGGTGGCGCGCGCGTTGGAGATCCTGGGCGATACGGTGCCCGACCACCTCTCCGCTGCCGGGCGCCTCCGGGTGGAGCACCGGCAGGCCTCGCTGGAGGAGTTGGGCCGGCTGGCTGACCCGCCGATGACCAAAGACGCGGTCGCCGGGCGGATTCGCCGTCTGCTGTCGATGGCCGATCGTAAAGCCAAACAGGACGGCATTCCCGACACCGAGTCCGCCGTCACGCCGGACCTTCTCGACGACGCCTAACCGGACGACGCCTAACCGGACGACGCCTAACCGGACGACGCCTAACTGGTTGGGGGCTCCGGAAGCGGATTCGCCGACATCGCCCAGCGGATCCCGCCTACCAGCACCCGGCCCGCAGCCCGGATCGCGGTGGCCTCCACCGGGGGCAGGTAGGGCAGCCGCAGCGGCAGCCGCGCCCACGCCGGCAACATCGACACCGACGTCGCGGCGATCACCCCATAGGGTCCGCGTGCCAGCAATGGCAGCGGGGGAGTGACCAACAGGAACCGGGCTGCCTCCCGGGCGGACTCGGTGCCGCGCAGTTCCGGGCGGAACGCCGCGATGCGCTCCTTGAGTTCAGCCTCGGTCCGCGGCGGGTCGATCACCCCCAGAGCGGTGGCGACTCGGGCGGTGTCGGCCACATAGGCGTCGCGTCCGGACTGATCAAGTGGGTTTGCGCCGTAGAGCCGGTGAGCCAGCAGGAAACTGTCGATCTCGGCGATGTGCACCCACTCCAACAGGTGCGGGTCGTCGGCGCGGTAGGGCCGGCCGTCCGTGGCGAGGCCATGGACCCGACGGTGGATGCCGCGCACCTTGTCGACCGCCCGCTGGGCATCGCGGGCCGTGCCGAAGGTGGTTACCGCCAGGAACGCACTGGTGCGCTGCAGTCGCCCCCACGGGTCGCCGCGGTAGTCCGAGTGCTCGGCCACCCCCGCCATCGCCAGCGGATGCAGGGACTGCAGCAGCAGGGCGCGCAGTCCGCCGACGAACATCGACGCATCGGCGTGCACCTCGCGGATCGGGCGGTCGGGGGCGAACCAGCGCGGCCCGGGCGCCCCGTGGATCCGCTCCCGGCGCTGCGGACCTTCCGGCCCGGCGACCATGGCGAACAAACCCTGGCCGATTCGTTCGCGAACTTTGCTCACATCCAGTTCCAACGGCAGCGACAACGTCATAGCACGACGGTACGCCGTGGCTGCTAAGCGGTCGCCCGGTTCTCGCCCGCCTCGCTGACGTCGGCACTAGGCTGACCCGAGGCATCGCATGTGCCACAAGACGGACTTGAGGAGATGAACGTGACGATCCGGGTTGGCATCAACGGTTTTGGCCGCATCGGACGCAACTTCTACCGAGCGCTGGAAACCCAGCAGGCCGAGGGCAAGGCTAAGAACATCGAGATCGTGGCGGTCAATGACCTGACCGACATCAACACGCTGGCCCACTTGCTCAAGTTCGACTCCATCCTCGGCCGGTTGCCCAAGGACGTCACGGTCGATGGCGAGAACATCGTCATCGGCGGCGAGAAGGTCAAGGCCATGGCCAACCGGGAGGGCCCGGCTGCCCTCGGGTGGGGAGACCTCGGCGTCGACGTCGTCGTGGAATCCACCGGCCTTTTCACCGACGCAGCCAAAGCCAAGGGCCATCTGGAGGCCGGCGCCAAAAAGGTGATCATCTCCGCCCCGGCCTCCGGCGAGGACATCACCATCGTGATGGGTGTCAACGACGACAAGTACGACGGCAGCCAGAACATCATCTCGAATGCCTCCTGCACTACGAACTGCCTTGGGCCGCTTGCCAAAGTGGTCAACGACGAGTTCGGTATCGTTCAGGGTCTGATGACGACGGTGCACGCCTACACCCAGGATCAGAACCTCCAGGACGCCCCGCACAAAGACCTGCGTCGCGCCCGTGCCGCCGCACTGAACATCGTCCCCACCTCGACCGGCGCCGCCAAAGCCATCGGACTGGTGCTGCCCGAGTTGAAGGGCAAGCTCGACGGCTACGCGCTGCGGGTGCCGATCCCCACCGGCTCAGTGACCGACCTCACCGTGGAACTGAACAAGACCGCGACCGCCGAGGAGATCAACGCCGCACTCAAAGCCGCGGCCGAGGGGTCGATGAAGGGCATCCTGAAGTACTACGACGCCCCGATCGTCTCCAGCGACATCGTCACCGACCCGCACAGCTCGCTCTTCGACTCGCTGCTCACCAAGGTGATCGGCAACCAGGCCAAGGTCGTCTCCTGGTATGACAACGAGTGGGGCTACTCCAACCGGCTGGTCGACCTCATCGGCCTGGTCGGCAAGTCCCTGTAGTCCGAGGAAGATCACAGTGCCGGTCAAGAGTCTCGCCGACTTGCTCGCCGAGGGCGTGGCAGGTCGCGGCGTACTGGTGCGCTGCGACCTCAACGTCCCACTCGACGAGAACGGCTCCGTCACCGATACCGGCCGCATCGACGCCTCGGTGCCCACCCTCAAGGCGCTCTCCGAGGCCGGGGCCAGAGTCATCGTCACCGCCCATCTGGGCCGGCCGAAAGGCGGGCCGGAACCGAAGTACTCGCTGGCGCCGGTGGCCACCGTGCTCGCCGAGAAACTGGGACGGCATGTCCAGTTGGCCGGCGATGTGGTCGGCACCGATGCTCTGGCGCGTGCCGAAGGTCTCACCGACGGCGACGTGCTGCTGCTGGAGAACATCCGCTTCGACCCGCGGGAGACCAGCAAGGACGACACCGAACGCCAAGCGCTGGCGGCGGGCTTAGCCGAACTCGTCGGGGAGGACGGCGCTTTCGTCTCCGACGGCTTCGGTGTGGTGCACCGCAAGCAGGCGTCCGTCTACGACGTCGCTAAGCTGCTGCCCCGCTACGCCGGCACCCTGGTGGCCGCTGAGGTCAAAGTGCTCGAGCAACTTGCCAGAGCCGGCGAACGGCCCTACGCGGTGGTGCTCGGCGGCTCGAAGGTCTCCGACAAGCTGGCGGTCATCGAAAACCTTGCCGGCAAAGCCGACAGCCTGATCATCGGCGGCGGCATGTGCTTCACCTTCCTCGCCGCGCAGGGCCTGTCGGTCGGGACCTCGCTGCTTCAGGAGGAGATGATCGACACCTGCCGACGACTGCTGGAGGAGTACGGAGACGTCATCCACCTGCCGATCGACGTCGTCGTCGCCTCGGAGTTCAAAGCCGATTCGACACCGCAAACCGTTCGGGTGAAGGACATTCCGGCCGACAAGATGGGTCTGGACATCGGACCCGAGTCGGTGGCCCGGTTTACCGCACTGCTGTCCAACGCCCGCACCGTCTTCTGGAACGGGCCGATGGGGGTCTTCGAGTTCGCGGCGTTCGCCGCGGGCACCAAGGGTATTGCGGAGGCCATCATCGCCGCCACCGCCAAGGGGGCCTTCAGCGTGGTCGGCGGCGGCGACTCAGCCGCGGCGGTCCGCCAACTCGGCCTCGCCGAGAACGGCTTCTCCCACATCTCCACCGGAGGTGGGGCGTCGTTGGAATACCTGGAGGGCAAGACGCTCCCAGGCATCGAGATTCTCAGTTAGGACTTGAACAATGTCCCGTAGACCGCTGATCGCGGGCAACTGGAAGATGAACCTCAACCACTTCGAGGCGATCGCCCTGGTGCAGAAGATCGCTTTCGCGCTGCCGGAGAAGTACTTCGACAAGGTCGACGTCACGGTCATCCCGCCGTTCACCGACCTACGGAGCGTCCAGACCCTGGTCGACGGCGATAAGTTGCGCTTGACCTACGGCGCCCAGGACCTCTCGCCCCACGATTCCGGCGCCTACACCGGCGACATCAGTGGAGCCCTCCTGGCCAAGCTGGGCTGCACGTTCGTCGTGGTTGGCCACTCTGAGCGGCGCACCTACCACCACGAGGACGATGCGACGGTGGCCGCCAAGGCCGCCGCGGCGTTCCGCCACGGGCTCATCCCGATCGTCTGCATCGGGGAGCACCTGGAGGTGCGTGAGGCCGGCGAGCATGTCGCCTACAACCTCGCCCAACTTGAAGGGTCGCTGGCCGGGCTCAGTCAGGAGCACCTGGCGCAGGTCGTCATCGCCTACGAACCGGTCTGGGCAATTGGGACCGGTCGGGTGGCAAGTTCCGGTGACGCTCAGGAGGTGTGCGGCGCCATCCGCGCCAAACTGGCCGAACTGGCGTCCCCGCAGGTCGCCGAGGGGATCCGGGTACTTTACGGCGGCTCGATGAATGCCAAGAACGTGGCGGAACTCGTCGCTCAACCGGACGTCGACGGCGGCCTGGTCGGTGGGGCATCGCTGGACGGCGAGCAGTTCGCGACGCTATCGGCGATCGCCGCAGGCGGGCCGCTGCCCTGAGCTTGCCGGACTCACCAGTCCCACCCAGCGGCCGTAATCGCGGGTCGGACCCGGTAGGCTGATGGCCATGTTGCTCGCCCTGCAGATCCTGCTGATCATCACCAGCGTCCTGGTGGTGCTGCTGGTCCTGCTGCACCGGGCCAAGGGCGGTGGCCTGTCCACGCTGTTCGGCGGCGGTGTGCAGTCCAGCCTGTCCGGCTCCACTGTCGTCGAGAAGAACCTGGACCGGCTCACCCTGTTCGTCACCGGCATCTGGGTGGTCGCGATCGTCGGCATCGGCCTGATGATCAAATTCGCCTAGGCTCCCACGGTCGGCATCCACCGTCCCCGATACTCCGTGCCGAGACTGGCGATCACGCGGCGGTGCGGTAATGACGGTAGCCCGGTGCATCGGTGACCCTCCTGCCCGATACTTGACCTTATGGCACAGCCCGCCCACGACGCCTCACCGGCCGCATCAGACACCGACCCCATCGGAGCGGTTCACCGGACCCGGGTCGGGCGGGAGGCAACCGAGCCGATGCGTGAGGACATCCGCCTGCTCGGTGCCATCCTCGGCGACACCGTCCGCGAGCAGAGCGGGCAGGAGGTGTTCGCCTTGGTCGAACGCGCCCGGGTGGAGTCCTTCCGGGTGCGCCGATCCGAGATCGACCGGACCGAGCTTGCCGACTTGTTCCGCGGCATCGACGTCCACCACGCCATTCCGGTGATCCGGGCATTCAGCAATTTCGCGTTGCTGGCCAACGTGGCCGAGGACATCCATCGGGAGCGGCGCCGGGAAATCCATCTCGCTGCCGGAGAACCGCCGCGGGACAGCACCTTGGCCGCGACCTATCGGAAACTCGATGCGGCGGGCCTGGGCGCTGCCGAGGTCTCCGACGCGCTGCGCGGCGCGCTGGTATCGCCGGTCATCACCGCCCATCCCACCGAGACCCGGCGCCGCACCATCTTCGACACCCAGAACCGCATCACCAGGCTGATGCGACTCCGGATGCACGGCCGTACCGAGACCGAGGACGGCCGCTGCATCGAGCAGGAGTTGCGCCGCCAGATCCTCACCCTGTGGCAGACGGCGCTGATCCGGCTGTCCCGGTTGAAGGTTGCCGACGAGATCGAATCCGGCCTGCGGTACTACCCGGCCTCGTTTTTCGAGGTGGTCCCGAAAGTCAACGCGTCGATTCGCGACGCGCTGCGCGGCCGTTGGCCGGATGCCACGCTGCTGCAACGACCGATCGTGCGCCCCGGATCCTGGATCGGCGGTGATCGTGACGGCAACCCGAATGTCACCGCCGAGGTGGTGAAACTGGCTACCGGCAGTGCCGCCTACACCGCGCTTGCTTTCTACTTCGACGAACTGGCTCAGCTGGAACAGGAATTGTCGATGTCGGCCCGCCTTGTGCAGATCGACGCCGAACTCGATGCCCTGGGGGCGTCATGCATCGAGGAGGCGCGGGCCGACGAGCCTTATCGCCGTGCGCTGCGGGTGATCCGCGGACGGCTCACCGGCACTGCCGCCGAAATCCTGGACCGGATGCCCGAACATGTGCTCGACGCCGGGCTGGCGCCCTACCGCAGCGCGCAGCAGATGCAGGCCGACCTGGATGTCATCGACGGCTCGCTGCGGCGCCACGGCAGCGCAGTGTTGGCCGACGACCGGTTGGCGAGGTTGCGCGATGCCCTGGACGCCTTCGGTTTCCACCTGTGCGGTCTGGATATGCGGCAGAACTCCGAAACTCATGAGCAGGTGGTAGCCGAACTGCTGGCATGGGCCGGCGTTGTGCCGGATTACGCCGCACTGTCCGAACCGCAGCGGGTGGCGGTGCTAGTGGCTGAGCTGTCCACCCGCCGGCCACTGATCGGCGACCGCGCCGAACTGTCCGAACTGGCCCGCAAGGAACTGGGCATCGTCGCTGCCGCCGCCGAGGCGGTGCGAGCGCTGGGCGAGGAGGCGGTGCCGACCTACATCATCTCGATGTGCCAGTCGGTGTCGGACATGCTCGAGGCCGCGTTGCTGCTGAAAGAATCTGGGCTGTTGGATCTTTCGCATCACGAACCTGGAGGCAGTGGCTACGCCCCGGTGGGGATCGTGCCGCTGTTCGAGACGATCGACGACCTGCAGCACGGTGCCCGGATCCTGGAGGCCGCCCTGGACGTCCCGATCTACCGCGCCATGGTGCGAGGTCGCGGCGAGACCCAGGAGATCATGCTCGGCTACTCCGACTCCAACAAGGACGGGGGCTACCTGGCGGCGAACTGGGCGCTGTACCGAGCCGAACTGGACTTGGTGGAAACCGCCCGCCGCACCGGAATCCGGTTGCGGCTCTTCCACGGTCGAGGCGGAACGATTGGCCGTGGCGGTGGCCCCAGCTACGACGCGATCCTGGCGCAACCTCCCGGTGCGGTCAACGGCTCGCTGCGGCTGACCGAACAGGGTGAGGTTATCGCTGCCAAGTACGCCGAACCGCGCACCGCGCATCGCAACCTGGAAAGCCTCGTCGCGGCGACGCTGGAGTCCACCCTGCTGGATGTGGAAGGTCTCGGCGACGGAGCGGAGCAGGCCTATCAGGTGCTCGACGACCTCGCGGGCCGGGCGCGAGGTTGCTATGCCGAATTAGTCCACCAAACAACCGGTTTCGTGGAGTATTTCGAACAGTCCACCCCGGTCAGTGAGATCGGCTCGCTGAACATCGGCAGCCGGCCCACCAGCCGTAAGGCGACGGCGTCGATCTCGGATCTACGGGCGATTCCGTGGGTGCTGGCTTGGAGCCAGTCCCGAGTGATGCTCCCAGGGTGGTACGGGACCGGGACCGCACTGCGGGAGTGGGTCGCCGACGGCGATCCCCAGAAACGAGTGGAGGTTTTGCGGGATCTCTACAATCGGTGGCCGTTCTTCCGGACAGTGCTGTCCAATATGGCTCAGGTGTTGGCCAAATCCGATATGGGGCTGGCTGCCCGGTATGCCGAGTTGGTCATCGATTCCGAACTGCGGGACCGGGTGTTCGGCATGATCCGCGCCGAGCATGAGCGGACCATCGAGATGCACAAACTGGTCACCGGACACGAGGACCTGCTGGCCGACAACCCGGCCCTGGCCCGTTCGGTGTTCAACCGGTTTCCGTATCTGGAGCCGCTGAACCACCTGCAGGTCGAGTTGCTGCGGCGCTACCGGGGCGGTGATGATGACGAACTGCTCCGGCGCGGCATTCTGCTGACGATGAGCGGGTTGGCGTCGGCGCTGCGAAACAGCGGCTAGCGGATCACTTTCGCCAGATCGCGTTGATCACCCCACGCACGGCCGATTCGGTGGCCACCACCGGCGACATCGCCGATTCGGCGACATCGACCAGACGTTGCACCCGGCCCATCATTCCCTCCAACTGTTCGAGGTTCTCATTGAGCCGGTGCAGTGTCTGGTTGAAATACTGCAGCGAGGCCTCCATGGTGCCCACTGCCTTATTGAGGCCGACGAGGTTCTGTTCGAGGTCGTCGAGGATGTGGTCCATCTGATCGACGGTCTCATCGGCGTTCAGCGCAGCCTGGGCCAGCGTCCTGATTCGCTCGGCAGGACTGCGCGGCCGTGTCTTCTCGTCCATGGCGTCAGTGTGACAGTTTGCTCGCTGCTGCGGAGTCAAGAAGCCAAAGAGTCCTTTCGGCCCCGCGCGCGCCTGCCGCCGGCCAGTCGTCGGGATCGGCGCCGGCCACGGCGGCGGCCACCGCATCGGCTTTGGCCTCGCCGGAGACCAGCAGCCACACCTGCCGGGACCGGCGCACCGCGGGCAGGGTCAGGGTGATCCGCTGCGGTGGAGGCTTGGGGGAGTTGGTCACCGCCACCACCATCCGGTCAGTCTCTCGGACGGCATCGGTGTGCGGGAACAGGGAATTGATGTGTCCCTCGCCCCCCATCCCGAGCAGGTGGACATCGAAAACCGGGGTGGGTTCTCCGTTTTCGGCGTTCGCGGCCAGCACTGCCGCGTAGGCTCGCGCGGCGGCCTCGATGTCGTCGCCGAATTCGCCGTCAGCCGGCGGCATCGGATGGATGTTGCCGGCCGGGATGGCGATGTTGTTCAGCAGTGCCTCGCGTGCCTGCTTCTCATTGCGGTCGTCGTCATCGTGGGGCACGTAGCGGTCATCGCCCCAGAACAGGTGAACTCGCGCCCAATCGACCGGATGGCCGCCGAGGGCTGTGAGCAACCCGATCCCGGTGCCGCCTCCGGTGAGCACGACCATGGCCCGGCCACGGTCGGCGATAGCCTCCGTGATCGCCTCGGCCAGCCGGTCACCGGTGGCCGCCACCAGCGCGTCGGTGTCCGGATAGGTTGCGACGGTGACGTCCGGCCCGTCGCCGGTATCAGCCACGGTCAGGCCGATCCGGAACCCGGGTACTGCACCTTCTCCAGACCCGCGAGCGCCTCGTGGTAGACCTCATCGGCATCGAGTCGACGCATGTCCTCGGCGAGGCATTCGCGGGTTTCCCGGCGCGCCAACGGAAGTTGGGCGTCGGGACGGCCAGTGCGGCTCAGGGTGGCGGTGGCTCCGTCCTGGGGCCGGCTCAGTGTGATGATCTGGGTGGGTTGGGTCAGTTCGACCTTGAGTTCTCCCACCTCGCGGCGTACCGGACCATCGACACAGCTGGCCAGCCAGCCGGCCAGAATGTCCAGCGCCGGCTCGTCGGCCAGCCCGGATACCACCGCGCCGGTGACCGGCTCATACGGCGGCTGGTCCAACGCGGAGGCCAGCAGCGCCCGCCAGTAGGTGATCCGGCTCCACGCCAGATCGGTGTCGCCCTGGGTGTATCCCTTGATCCGGCTGCGTAGTGCGGCCAGCGGGTTCTCAGAGCGGGTGGCGTCGGTGATCCGGCGAATAGCCAACCGGCCCAGTGGATCCCGCGCCGGAACGTCCGGCGCCGTCCCGGGCCACCAGGCCACCACCGGGGTATCGGGCAGCAGGAAGGGCAGCACCACACTGCTGGCGTGGTTGGCCAGCGGCCCGGAGGTTTTCAGGACCACCACCTCGCCGGCGCCGGCGTCACCGCCCACCCGCAGTTGACCGTCCAGGCGCGCCTCGCCGGCAAGCCGGTCGATGGGAACCACAACGATGATCCGGCAGGGATGCTCGCGACTGGCTCCGACAGCCGCCTCGATGGCGTACTCGAGGATCGTGTCGGTTTCCAGCGAGATGACCAGGGTCAGTACCCGTCCCAGGGTGATCGCGCCACCCTCCTCGCGCAGCGAGGTGATGCGCTTATTGATCTCGTTTGTCGTGGTTTCGGGAAGGTCGACAATCATGGCTAGGGCCGCCTCCATTCCCGACCGGAGCGCTGCAACATCTCGAACGCCGAGTCCGGCCCCCATGAACCCGAGTCGTACGGGTCTGGGCCTTCCGATGCCTTGTCGGATTGCGCCCAGTACTCCAGCACCGGATCGAGGATCTGCCAGGACAGTTCCACCTCGGCGTTGACCGGGAACAGCGACGGCTCACCGAGCAGCACGTCGAGGATCAGCCGCTCATAAGCCTCGGGGGAGTCCTCGGCGAAGGCTGAACCATAGGAGAAGTCCATGTTCACGTCGCGCACTTCCATGGTGCTGCCGGGCACCTTGGAACCGAACCGGATGGTGATGCCCTCATCGGGCTGCACCCTGATCACCAGGGCGTTCTGGCCGAGTTCCTCGGTCATGGTGGTGTCGAACGGCAGATGGGGCGCCCGCTTGAACATCAACGCGATCTCAGTGACCCTGCGCCCCAGACGCTTTCCGGTCCGCAGATAGAACGGAACGCCGGCCCAACGCCGGGTGTCGACGTCGAGGGTGATGGCCGCGAAGGTCTCGGTGGTCGAGGTCTTGGAGAACCCTTCCTCCTCGAGCAGGCCGACCACCTTCTCGCCGCCCTGCCAGCCGCCGACGTACTGCCCGCGCGAGCTGGTCAGGTCCAGCGGCCGCGCCAGCCGGGTGGCCGAGAGCACCTTGAGCTTCTCGGCCTTGACCTCCTCGGGGCCGAAGTTCACCGGCTCCTCCATGGCGGTCAACGCCAGAAGCTGGAGCAAGTGATTCTGGATGACGTCTCGGGCCGCGCCGATTCCGTCGTAGTAGCCGGCGCGACCACCCAGGCCGATGTCCTCGGCCATGGTGATCTGCACACTGTCGATGTAGTGGCTGTTCCAGGTGGGCTCGAAGAGTTCGTTGGCGAAGCGCAGCGCCATGATGTTCTGCACCGTCTCCTTGCCGAGATAGTGGTCGATGCGGAACACCGACTCCTCGGGAAAGACGCTGTTGACGACCTTGTTGAGTTCCTGGGCACTGTGCAGGTCGTGGCCGAAGGGCTTTTCGATCACCACCCGGCTCCAGCGGCCGTCCTGGGGATCGGCAAGGCCGGACCTCTTGAGTTGCTCGCAGACGACCGGGAAGGCATTGGGTGGGATCGACAGATAGAACGCGTGATTGCCGCCGGTGCCGCGTTCGACATCGAGCTTGTCCAGCGCTTCGGCCAGCCGGTTGAACGACGCGTCGTCGTCGAAACTGCCTTGAACGAAACGGATTCCATCGGCCAGCCGGTCCCAGACCTCCTGGCGGAACGGGGTGCGTGCGTGTTTTTTGACCGCCTCGTAGACGATCTTGCCGAAATCCTGGTCCACCCAGTCCCGGCGGGCGAAACCCACCAGGGCGAATGACGGCGGTAGCAGGCCCCGGTTGGCCAGGTCGTAGATGGCCGGGATGAGCTTCTTGCGTGACAAGTCGCCGGTGACCCCGAAGATCACCACACTGCAGGGCCCGGCGATGCGGGGCATCCGTTTGTCGCGTTTGTCGCGCAGCGGATTGCGCCAACCCGGCGGACCGGTAGTCGGTGCCACCCCGTTCTGGGTATCGAGGCTCATTTGACCTCGCTCACTTCTGGGCGTCCAGCTGGGCCTGGGTCGCCTCGAGCAGCTCCTCCCAGGACTTCTCAAACTTCAGCACACCGTCCTCCTCGAGGTGGCGGAAGACGTCGGCGAGGTCGACGCCGGCGGCTTGGAGCTTGTCGAAGACCGCCTGGGATTCGGCTGCGGTCCCCTCGATGGTGTTGCCGCGGACGTCGGCGTGGTCGGCGACGGCCTCCAGCGTCTTCTCCGGCATGGTGTTCACCGTGTCCGGGGCGACGAGTTCGTCGACGTACATGGTGTCGGAGTACTCCGGGTTCTTCACCCCCGTCGAGGCCCACAGCGGCCGCTGCACCCAGGCCCCCGCTTCGGCCAGCGTCGTCCAGCGCCCACCCGATCCGAAAACCTCTTCATAGGCGGCGTAGGCCAGTCGGGCGTTGGCGACGCCGGCCAGGCCGCGCAGTTCCAGAGCCTCCCTGGTGCCGATTTTCTCCAGTCGCGCATCGATCTCGGTGTCCACCCGGGACACGAAGAACGAGGCCACCGAGTGGATGTTGTTCAAATCGTGGCCGGCCGGCCGTGCGGCCTCCAGTCCGGCCAGGTAGGCGTCCATCACAGCGCGGTGGCGTTCCACGGAGAAAATCAGCGTCACGTTGACCGAGATGCCCTCGGCGATCACGGCGGTGATGGCAGGCAGCCCGGCCAGGGTGGCCGGAATCTTGATCAGCAGGTTGGGCCGGTCGACGATCTTCCACAGCTCGATGGCCTGCAGGATGGTCTTGTCGGTGTCGTGCGCCAGCCGGGGATCGACCTCGATGGAGACTCGGCCGTCGACGCCGTTGGAGTCATTCCATTGCGGCCGAAGGATATCGCAGGCCTCGCGTACATCGTCGGTGGTGGCCGTCCGGATAACGGCATCAACGTCAGCGCCGCGTTCGGCCAGTTCGGCGACCTGCGCGTCGTAGGCGGTGCCCTTGGACAGCGCGGCCTGGAAGATCGACGGGTTGGTGGTGACGCCGACGATGCTGCGGGTGTCGATCAGTTCCTGCAGATTTCCCGACCGCAGCCGGTCGCGGGACAGGTCGTCGAGCCAGACGGAGACGCCCGCCTCCGACAGCGCCGCAAGGTTTGGGTTCTGGGCCATGAGATCTCCTGGTGGTGTGGAGGGTTCAGTGGGTGGGTTTCAGTTGTCGAATGCTCGCTCCGCGGCGGCGACCACCGCTTCGGGAGTGAACCCGAATTCGCGGAACAAGGTCTTGTCGTCGGCCGACTCGCCATAGCGCTCGATGGAGATGATCTCGCCGGTATCACCGACGTACTTGTACCAACTCTGCGCGACGCCGGCCTCGACTGCGACCCGGGCTGACACGTCCGGCGGCAGCACATGGTCGCGGTACTCCTGCGACTGGGCCTCGAACCACTCGACGCAGGGCATCGAGACGACGCAGGCCTTGATGTCCTTGCCGGCCAACATCTTTGCCGCCTCGACGGCCAGTTGAACCTCGGATCCGGTGGCGATGATGATCACATCGGCGTCGGCCGATCCGCATTCGCCGAGTACATAACCGCCGCGAGCGACCCCCTCGCTGCTGGTGCCTTCCAGCACCGGCACCCCCTGGCGGGTCAGGATCAGACCGGTCGGGCCGTTACCGCCGGTGCGCTCCAGGATCGCCCGCCAAGCGTAGGCGGTTTCATTGGGGTCGGCCGGGCGCACGACCGATAGCCGGGGGATGGTGCGTAGCGCCGCCAGGTGCTCGATCGGCTGGTGGGTCGGACCGTCCTCGCCGAGTCCGATCGAGTCGTGCGTCCATACGTAGATCGCGGGGATGTTCATCAGGGCAGCCAACCGGACCGCCCCGCGCATATAGTCGGCGAACTGCAGGAACGTACCGCCGTAGGCGCGGGTCGGGCCGTGCAGCACGATCCCGGACAGGATCGCGCCCATGGCGTGCTCGCGGATGCCGAAGTGCAGGGTGCGGCCGTACCAGTCGGCGGTCCAGTCCTCGGTCGAGATCGACGGCGGACCAAAGGATTCCGCGCCCTTCATCGTGGTGTTGTTACTACCGGCCAGGTCAGCCGAACCACCCCACAGTTCGGGTAGCACCGGTCCGATCGCCGAAAGCACCTCACCGGAGGCGGCCCGGGTGGCCACCGCTTTGGAGCCGGGCTCCCAGTGCGGAAGAGCGGCGTCCCATCCGTCGGGCAGCTTTCCGGCCAGCAGCCGATCCAGCAGCGCCTTGCGGTCGGGCTCGCGCAGCGCCCAGGCGTCGAAGCCGGTTTGCCACTCCTGATGTGCGGCCCGGCCGCGGTCCACCAACCGGCGGGTGTGGGTGATCACCTCGTCGGAGACCTCGAAGGTCTTGTCCGGGTCGAAGCCGAGCACCTTCTTGGTGGCGGCCACCTCTTCGGCGCCGAGCGCGGAGCCGTGCACACCGCCGGTGTTCATCTTCGTCGGCGCCGGGTAGCCGATGATGGTTCGCAGCGCGATGAACGACGGTTTGTCGGTGACGGCCTTGGCCCGGGCGATGGCATCCTCGATGCCGGCGACGTTCTCGCCGCCCTCCACCCTCTGTACGTGCCAGCCGTAGGCCTCGTAGCGGGCCGCGGTGTCCTCGGTGAAGGCGATCTTGGTGTCGTGCTCGATGGAGATCTCGTTGTCGTCCCAGATCACGATGAGATTGCCGAGTTGCTGGGTGCCGGCCAGCGAGCACGCCTCGCTGGTCACCCCCTCCTGCATGTCGCCATCGGAGGCGATCACATAGATGTAGTGATCAAACGGGCTGGTGCCGGCGGGCGCATCGGGATCAAACAGGCCGCGCTCGTAGCGGGAGGCCATGGCCATCCCGACCGCCGAGGCCAGGCCCTGGCCGAGCGGTCCGGTGGTGATCTCCACACCCTTGGTGTGCCCGAACTCCGGGTGGCCGGGGGTCTTCGAACCCCAGGTGCGCAGCGCCTCGATATCGGCCAGTTCAAGGCCGAATCCGCCCAGGTAGAGCTGCAGGTACAGGGTCAGGCTGGAGTGCCCGCAGGACAGCACGAAGCGGTCCCGGCCCAGCCATGCGGTGTCGCTGGGATCGTGCCGCATCACCCGCTGGAACAGCGTGTAGGCCGCCGGTGCCAGGCTCATCGCCGTACCCGGATGCCCGTTGCCCACCTTCTGCACCGCGTCGGCGGCCAGCACCCGCACGGTGTCGACGGCACGGGTGTCCAGATCGGTCCAGCCCTCGGGGTGATGCGGCTGGGTCAGCTCGGAGATTTGCTCAAGGGTGGTCACGAAAGGCGCTCCTGGGACGTCTGCTCGGCGGGCTAACCGCTGCTGCTGCACACCCTAGTGCCGGGAATCCACCCTGAAGTACCAAATCGGCAGCGTGGCGGTCTACCATCCTCTGTAGTAGACGCGTGGGGCGGCCCCGCCTGGAACGCCGAGCCGTCCGTGAAGGAGTTGACCGCGTGAGAATGCGCGAAACCCGCCTCCTCGGCGAGGCCGCCGATCCGCAGGTCCGGCGCGCTCCGAGTCGGATCCGCACCACCGTGCTGGGCTACCTGTCCCTGACCAAGCCCCGCGTCGTCGAGTTGCTGTTGGTCACCACGATCCCGGCGATGCTGTTGGCTTCCCGTGGCCTTGTCGATCCGGTGCTGATCTTCAACACCCTCTTCGGGGGAATGTTGGCCGCTGGTGGCGCCAACACGCTGAACTGCGTCGCCGACGCCGATATCGACAAGGTCATGAAACGCACCGCCGGACGGCCGCTGGCCCGGGCGACGGTGCCCCGCAGCCACGCCTTCGTGTTCGGCATCGCCCTGTCGGTGGCCTCGTTCTTCTGGCTGTGGTGGACCACCAACCTGCTGTCGGCGCATCTGGCCGCGGCGACGATCGCCTTCTACGTGCTGGTCTACACCCTGTTGCTCAAGCGGCGGACGTCGCAGAACGTGGTGTGGGGCGGCGCGGCCGGCTGCATGCCGGTGATGATCGGCTGGTCGGCGGTGACCGGCACCATCGGCTGGCAGGCCCTGGTGATGTTCGCGATCATCTTCTTCTGGACGCCGCCGCACACCTGGGCGCTGGCGATGAAATACAAGGCCGACTACGCGGCGGCCGGCGTTCCGATGCTGCCCGTGGTGGCCACCGAACGTCAGGTCACCCGTCAGATCATCATCTACACCTGGCTGACCGTGGCCGCGACCCTGGCATTGATCCCGGCCGCCGGTTGGCTGTACGCCGCGGTGGCCGTGCTGGCCGGGGCCTGGTTCCTGAGCCTGGCACACCGGTTGCACGCCGGGGTGCTGCGCGGTGAGGCGGTCAAGCCGTTGCGGCTCTTCCTGCACTCCAACAACTACCTGGCCGCGGTGTTCTGCGCCTTGGCGGTGGATTCGGTGATCCCGCTGCCGCTGCTGTTCGGCTAGCGGCCCCTCCGTTTGCGCCGAGATTGACGACACGCAGGCGCCTTCGTGTAACTTTCCCGCCTCAGCCCAATCTCGGTGGAGCAGTTCAGGGCAGCAGGACGATCGAGCCGGTGGTCCGGCGCCCCTGCAGGTCCTCATGCGCCCGCTGCGCCTCAGCCAGTGGGTAATGCCCGCCGACCGTGATGGTGATCGACCCGTCGGCGATGGCGTCCATCAGTTCACCGGCCCGCCAGGCGAATTCGTCGGGGGTCCTGATGAAGTGGGCGAGGTTGGGGCGGGTCAGGAAGACCGAACCGGCGGCGTTGAGCCGTTGCGGGTCCACCGGTGGTACCGCCCCACTGCTCGCGCCGAACAACGCCAGGGTGCCCCGCACCGCCAGACTGGCCAGGCTGGCCTCGAAGGTCGACTTGCCGACGCCGTCGTACACGGCGGCAACCCCGCGGCCGTCGGTCAGCGACCGCACCCGGTCGGCGAACTCGGCGGCGTCGTCGGGGTAGTCGAGTACCTCCACGGCCCCCGCCTGGCGGGACGACTCGGCCTTTTCCGGTGTGGAGGCGGTGGTGATGACCCGAGCGCCGAGGCTGGTGGCCCACTGGGTCAGGATCAGTCCCACCCCGCCCGCGCCGGCGTGTACCAGCAGCCAGTCCCGGGGCTGTACCTGGTACACCGACTTGATCAGATAGTGAGCCGTCATACCTTTCAGCAGCGCTGAGGCGATGGCATCGGACTGCACGGCGTCAGGCACGTATGCCACGAAATCTGCTGGCGCGATGGAATATTCGGCGTAGGCACCGGCGGCGTTGGCGGTCACCACCCGATCGCCGACGTTGATCGCGACCACGTCCTCACCGATCTCGGCGACGGTACCGCACACTTCCTGGCCGACGACAAAGGGCAGTTCCCTCGGGTACTGCCCGGAGCGGAAGTACGTGTCGATGTAGTTGACCCCGATGGCGTCGGCCTGAATCAGAACCTCACGCGGACCGGGAGCGGGCATCGCCCGCTCGACGTAGCGCAGAACCTCCGGTCCGCCGGTCTCGACGACTTCGACCACATACATGTCACTATCATCCCCGCTGTGAAGCTGGCCCGGCCCAATATCTTCCATCCGCGCATCGTGTTGGCATCGTGCCGGCAACTCACCGGCGGCGACGGCGACGACGACGGACTGGTGGGCGCACTGCGTCAGCGCGGTTTGCACGCGCGCTGGATGCCCTGGGACGACCCGCAGACCGAGAGCGCCGACCTGGTGATTCTGCGTGCTGCGTGGGACTACGCCGACCGGCGCGAGGAGTTCCTGGCCTGGACCTCGCGGGTGCGCAATCTGCTCAACGCCCCGGCCGCGGTCGCCTGGAACAGCGATAAGCACTACCTGGCCGACCTCGCCGCCGCGGGCATCCCGACGGTGCCGTCGGCGTTCATCGAACCGGGCGAGCCGATTTCGATGCCGACCGGTGAAACCGTGGTGAAGCCGGCCGTCGGCGCCGGATCCATTGACACGCTGCGGTTCGCCGACCCGGCGGCGGCAACCGCGCACGCCGCGACGATGCTGGCGGCCGGCCGCAGTGTCCTGGTGCAGCCCTACGACTGCCGCATCGAGAGCGGCGAGACGGCGCTGGTGTTCCTCGGCGGGGAGGAGTCGCACGCGTTCACCAAAGCGCCGATCCTGCCGCCCGACGGTCGCGGGCCGCGCCTGGACCAATCCGGCACCTTCGCCCAGGAGAACCTTCGCCTCGTCGATGCCGACTTCGAACTGTGGGATCTCGGACATGCCGTCCTCGACGCGGCCGCGTCACGGCTCGGCATTCTGCGCAACGAATTCCTTTATGCTCGTGTTGATCTCATCGGAGGCACCGATGAATCGGGCGGGGATCCGGTGCTGCTGGAACTTGAATTGATCGAGCCGTCACTGGGTTGGCGTCAACTCGACGAAGCCAGCCGTGAGCTACGGCAGCGCAGGTTCGCGCTGCAGGTCGAGGCGGCGTGTGAGCGCCTTGGGTTGGGTCCGCTCTCGCATCGAGGCCCATAGCGCCGCGGTGGCGGCGGTGCAGGCCGCCGCGCCCGCCACGTGCAGCGCGACCAGAACGGCGGGGATCCCCGTGTGGTACTGCACCAGCCCGATCAGACCCTGGGCCACAACCACACCGATGAGCATCGTCAGCCCTCGCTTGACCCGCGCTGGTGAGCCAACCGCCAGCAGGCCGGCGCCCAGGCCGATCAGCAGGCTGAGATAGCTCACCAGCAGGGTGGCGTGGACGTGAGCCAGGGTGACGATCTCGATCTGCAGGCGCGGGACGGGGCGATCCGGACTTTTGTCACCCGCGTGCGGGCCGGCGCCGGTGACCAGGGTGCCGCTCACCAGGGTTGCCGAAAGAGCAAGCGCGCTCAGGAAGGTCAACTGCCGCAGCGGTCTGGGCACCTGCTCGGTGGGGATGCCGTCGTCGGGTTCACCGATCTTGACGTAGAGCAGCGTGGCCACCCAGACCATCGCCATCGAGACCAACAGGTGGATCGCCACCGTCCACCACAGCAGGCCGGTCAGCACCGTGATGCCGCCGATCACCGCCTGTAGCACCGTGGATGCCGGCATCAGCCAGGCGTAGCGGCGCACCTCGCGTCGGCGCCGGGCGCGGGTGACCGCCAGGACGACCGCGATCGCGGTGAGTACCACCACGAAGGTCAACAGGCGGTTGCCGAATTCGACGGCCTGATGGATGCCCGGGACCTCGGCGTGCGGGACCGGGGTGAAGCTCCCCGGGAAGCACTGCGGCCAGGTCGGACAGCCCAGGCCGGAGGCGGTGACCCGAACGATGGAGCCGGTGACCGAGATCAGTGCCTGACTGAGCAGGCCGATGGCCGCGATGATGCGCTGGGTGCGCAGGCTTGGCATCGGAAGCAGGTCCACCAGCCTCAGGAAAATCCGGCGTACGCCCACCCCATGATCCTAGCGATCAGGTGAACCGGAACCAGCGCAAGGCCGCGGCCGCGCACACCGCACCCCATACCGCCAGCACCGCAAGACCGAACCAGTCCACCGACACCGACCCGGACGGACTGACGGCCTGGGACAGCGCTTCGGTCAGTGCCCCCGAAGGGGTGAGTCTGGCGACCCACGACAGTGCCTTGGGAACCGTTCCGGACTCCAGCGTGAGTGCACCCAGGCCGGCGAAGACAAACCACAGCAGATTGGCCACCGCCAGCACGATCTCGGCGCGCAGGGTCCCGCCGAGCAGCAGACCCATCGCCACGAAGGTTGCTGTGCCCAGCGCGATGATGGCGGCACCCAACAGCAGGCCCGCCGGCGGAGGGCGCCACCCCAGAGCCAGTCCGATCCCGCCGAGCAGGATCGCCTGCAGGAACACCACGCTCACCACGGCCAGCACTTTGCCTGCGATGACACCCCACACCGGCAGGGCGGTGGCGCCGAGGCGCTTCAAGGCGCCGTAGCGGCGGTCGAAGGCCACCGCGATGGCTTGGCCGGTGAAGGCGGTGGAGATCACCGCCAACGCCATGATCGCCGGGATGAACACAGCGACCCGGGGTTCTCCGAAGGAACCCAGTGGAAGAAGCGTCAACCCAATGAGCAAGGTGACCGGGATGAACATGGTCAGTAGCAGCTGTTCGCCGTTGCGCAGCAACAGTTTCAGGTCCAACGCGTACTGTGCGGCCAGCATCCGGCCTATGCTATTGGGCCGCGGGTCGGGGGTGAAGGTCCCGGCGGGGAACAGATCGGTCATGACCGCAAGTCCCTGCCGGTCAACTCCAGGAACACGTCCTCGAGGCTGCGCTGCTCGACGCGCATGTCGGTGGTCAGGATGTTCATTCGGGCGCACCAGGCCGTCACCGTCGCCAGTACCTGTGGGTCGATGGTTCCTTCCACCAGGTATTCGCCGGGGGAGTGCTCACGGGCCCGGTAGCCCTCGGGCAGCGCCGACAACAGCAGTGAGAGGTCGAGTTTGCGTGGGGCGGAGAACCGGAGTTGATCCTCGGCGCCGCTGCGCATCAACTCCGCGGGTGTCCCGGAGGCCACCGTCGAACCGTGGTCGATGATCACGATCCGGTCGGCGAGTTCCTCGGCTTCCTTGAGTTGGTGGGTGGTCAGCACCACCGTCGCCCCGTCGCGGCGCAGCGCGTCGATGAGTTCCCAGACCACCACCCGTGCGTGGGCGTCCATCCCGGAGGTGGGTTCATCCAGGAACACCAACTCCGGTCGGCCGACGATCGCGCAGGCCAGCGAGAGTCGCTGCTGCTGTCCGCCGGACAGCCGCCGGTAGGTGGTGCGTGCGGCGTCGGTCAAGCCCAGGGTGTCCAACAGCCAGGCCGGATCCAGGGGATTGGCGGAGTAGGAGGCCACCAGATTGAGCATCTCCCCGGCGCGGGCGGCGGGGTAGCCGCCGCCGCCCTGCAGCATCACCCCGATCCGCTCGCGGACCTGCGCATTGTCGGCGACCGGGTCCAGGCCGAGCACTTCGATGCGGCCGGCATCGGGCCGGACGAAACCCTCGCACATCTCGACGGTCGTGGTCTTACCGGCGCCGTTGGGCCCGAGCAGGGCAAGCACTTCGGCGCGCGCGACGTCGAGATCCAGGGCGGAGACCGCCACGGTGGATCCGTAGCGTTTCGACACCCCACGCAACCGCACGGGATTGGGGGAGCCAGGACTCACGGGGAATCAGCGTAGGCGTCGGGTGCCGGGGTGGCCGCCGGTGGTGGGTCCGGCGCCCGGACCGGGCCTTCATCGGGGGTGCGGTCGGGGACCTTCGCGAGGTCCTGTCCGCTGTAGACCTCGTCGGTGCCGGGCACGTAACGCCAGGGCAACCGGTTGCGGGTGAGCCAGATGAGGACGAGCACAATCAACGCGCTGGCCAGTGTGGCGTCAAGAATCTGGAACAGCGCGAAGCGGTCGCCGTTGGCGGTGGGTCCGAAGATCCCCACGATGAGGGTGACGATGATGGCGGCGATCCGGAATCCGGGCCGGGTGACCCAGGCCGCCAGCGGGATGATGGCCCACAGCAGGTACCACGGCTGCACGACCGGGAAGAGCAGCACGGTGGCGCCCAGCGCGACGCCCAGACCGCCGACCGGATGCAACCGCCCGCGCAGCACTGCCAGCAGCAGCCAGCTGACCATGATGGCGATGATCATCACGCCGATGGCGCGGGTCAGTGCGAGCACGGCCGTGGTGTGGTCGCCGAGCCCGAGCAGGATGCCGACCTGGCCGGTGGCCAGGGCCAGCAGGGTGGGCGGCGACATCCAGCTGCGGACGACGTTGGCGGTGCCCAGGGTGAACAGCCATCCGAAGCCCAGACCGCTGGCCCAGCCGATAAAGACCATCACCGCCAGTGACAGCGACGCGGTGAGCACCCCAGCGGACAGGAACGCCGTCACGGTGCTGCCCCAGCGGTGCGCCAGCGCCATCGCGACGAAGCCCAGGGCGAGCAGGCCCGGAAGCTTGACCTGGGAGGCCAATGTGATCAGTACGGTTCCGGCCACCAACAGGCCCAGCGGTGCCCACTGCGCCCACTGCGTGCGCGACCGTGGCCACAGCACCGGCTTCGGCAGCAGCGGGGAAACGTTGTCGATTCCACGCAGCGCCAATTCAGTGCCTGTCAGCATCAGCCCGAGCATCAGCGCTTCGTTGTGGATACCGGCCACCAGATGCATCAGTAGCAGCGGGTTGGCCGCACCCAGCCACAACGCGGCGACCTCTGCGACACCGCAGCGACGCGCCAATCGTGGTGTGGCCCAAACAATGAGGCCGACCCCGACCAGCACGACCAGTCGGTGGCACAACACGGCGCCGACGATGTTCTCCCCGGTCAGCGTGGAGATGCCGCGGCCGATCCACAGGAACAACGGTCCGTAGGGGGCCGGGGTCTCGCGCCACAGGCTCGGCACCGAGAGGGTGAAGACGTGGTCAAGACCCAGCCCCGGCGCGGGACCCACCTGGTAGGGGTTGAGTCCGATCCGGGCTATCTGGCTCTGGGCCAGATAGGAATAGACGTCCTTGCTGTACATCGGCGGTGCGATCAGCAGCGGGACCATCCACACCAGAAGTGTCCGGTCCAGCTGGCTGCGCGACATTCGCCGCGGCCCCAGAACGAAGCGGCCCAGCATCAGCCAGGCCAGTGCCATCATCACCGCGCCGGTGGTCGTCATGGTCAGCGAGACCGTCTGGATGCGCGACGGCAAATTGAGCAGTCGCACCCCGAAGGTGGGGTCCTGCACCACGGGTCGGGCGCCGGCGCCCAGCGCGCCGATCCCCATCAGGACGGTTCCGGTAGCACCGAACAGCCGGGTCCGGTTCATCGCCCGCAGCTCAGCGGCGTTGAGCGGTGAGCCCTCGGTCCGCTCTTCCCCATGCCAGCTGGCGATGGAGGAGTACAGGGAGTGCCGGCGGGCAGCCACAGCTGAACTCTATCCGCCCTGCTGCCGTGTTCTGAGCCGCCGCGACCCCGGGCGCCAACGGCGCGCCGAATAGGTAAGCCTGCCCTTGCTAGACCCGGCTGGGGAATTCCGTAACACTGTTGTTGTGAAAATCTTGCCCGACGAGTCGCCCGTATCCGGGGGTTCGGCGCAGGACGGCCAGACGCGGCGGGAGATCGTGCGACTGCTGTTGGAGTCCGGGTCGATCACCGCTGCCGACGTCGGGCGCAAACTCGGCATCTCCGCCGCCGGCGTCCGCCGCCATCTCGACGTCCTGGTCGACGGCGGCGACGCCGAATCCCAGCCGGCGGCAGCCTGGCAGCATGTCGGACGGGGTCGGCCCGCCAAGCGTTACCGGCTCACCGCGGCCGGGCGGGCGAAACTCGAACACGCCTACGACGATCTGGCGTCGGCGGCCATGCGGCACCTTCGGGAGATCGGTGGCGACCAGGCGGTCCAGACGTTCGCCCGCCGCCGTATCGACAGCATCCTGGCCGGGGTGACACCCGTGGACTCCGACGACGACAAGTCCCTCGAGGATGCCGCCGATCGGCTGGCCGAGGCGCTGACCCAAGCCGGCTACGCCACCACCGCGACGCGGGTGGGGGGGCCGATCAAGGGCATCGAGATCTGCCAGCATCACTGCCCGGTTTCCCACGTGGCAGAGGAGTTCCCGGAATTGTGTGAGGCCGAGAAGCAGGCCATCGCCGAGGTTCTCGGGACTCACGTGCAGCGACTGGCTTCCATCGTCAACGGCGACTGCGCCTGTACAACTCATGTGCCACTGACAACTCATGTGCCACTGGCCCAAAGCATCATCCTCAACCACGACAACCGACAAGGAGCGTCGTCATGACGACTTCACCTGACCTGCAGCCACTCACCCAAGAGGAGACCATCGCCTCGCTGGGCCGGTACGGCTACGGCTGGTCCGACAGCGATGTGGCCGGCGCCAGCGCCAAGCGAGGTCTCTCCGAAGCTGTCGTCCGTGACATCTCGGCGAAGAAGAGCGAGCCGGAGTGGATGCTTGACATCCGCCTCAAGGCGCTGCGCACCTTCGAGAAGAAGCCGATGCCCAACTGGGGTTCGGACCTCGACGGCATCGACTTCGACAACATCAAGTACTTCGTGCGCTCCACCGAAAAGCAGGCCACCACCTGGGAAGAACTCCCGGAGGAGATCAAGAACACCTACGACCGCCTCGGCATCCCGGAGGCCGAGAAGCAGCGCCTGGTCAGTGGTGTGGCAGCACAGTACGAGTCCGAGGTGGTCTACCACCAGATCCGGGAAGATCTGGAGGCTCAGGGGGTCATCTTCCTGGACACCGACACCGGTCTGAAGGAGCATCCGGAGCTTTTCAAGCAGTACTTCGGCACCGTCATTCCGGCTGGGGACAACAAGTTCTCGGCGCTGAACACCGCGGTCTGGTCGGGCGGCTCGTTCATCTACGTGCCACCGGGCGTGCATGTCGATATCCCGTTGCAGGCCTACTTCCGGATCAACACCGAGAACATGGGCCAGTTCGAGCGGACCCTGATCATCGCCGACGAGGGCTCCTACATCCACTACGTGGAAGGCTGCACCGCTCCGATCTACAAGAGCGACTCGTTGCACTCGGCGGTCGTGGAGATCATCGTCAAGCCCGGTGCCCGGGTGCGGTACACGACCATCCAGAACTGGTCGAACAACGTCTACAACCTCGTCACCAAGCGCGCCCGTGCAGAAGCCGGGGCCACCATGGAGTGGGTGGACGGCAACATCGGGTCCAAGGTCACCATGAAGTATCCCGCGGTGTGGATGACCGGTGAGCACGCCAAGGGCGAGGTCCTGTCGATTGCCTTCGCCGGGGAGGGGCAGCACCAGGACACCGGCGCCAAAATGTTGCACCTGGCCCCGAACACCTCGAGCAACATCGTCTCAAAGTCGGTGGCGCGCGGTGGCGGCCGCGCCTCCTACCGCGGACTGGTCCAGGTGAACAAAGGCGCCCACGGATCACGCTCCAGCGTGAAATGTGATGCTCTGCTGGTCGATACGATCAGCCGCAGCGACACCTATCCCTACGTCGACATCCGCGAGGACGACGTCACGATGGGCCATGAAGCGACGGTGTCCAAGGTCAGCGAAGATCAGCTGTTCTACCTCATGAGTCGCGGACTGACCGAGGACGAGGCGATGGCCATGGTGGTGCGCGGGTTCGTCGAGCCGATTGCCAAGGAACTGCCTATGGAGTACGCGCTGGAACTCAATCGGCTGATCGAACTGCAGATGGAAGGCGCGGTCGGCTGATGGGGCGAGCGACGCGACGGGAGATCCGATGACAGTGCTGGCCGTCAATAAGGGCGAGCAGTTCTGCTCGTTCGACGTCAACGCCTTCGAGGTACCCGGCGGCCGCGACGAGTTGTGGCGGTTTACCCCGCTGCGGCGGCTGCGCGGGCTACACGACGGTGGCGCGCCGGCCACTGGGCGGGCGTTGATCGCCGTCTCCGAGCAGGCCGGAGTGACGGTTGAAACCGTCCAGCGTGGCGATGAACGGCTTGGCAATGGTGGGGTGCCGGCCGACCGGGTTGCGGCCCAAGCATTCTCATCGTTCGATGCCGCCACCATCGTCTCCGTCGGCGGCGGCGCGCACACCCAGATGCCGGTCGAGATCACGATCACCGGGCCCGGGGTGGACAAAGTGGCCTACGGCCATCTGCAGATTCGCGCCGAGGAACTCGCCGACGCGGTTGTGGTCATCGACCTGCGCGGTAGCGGAACTTACGCCGACAACGTGGAATTCGTCCTGGCCGACGCCGCTCGGTTGACCGTGGTTTGGATCGCCGACTGGGCCGACGACATGGTGCACGTCAACGCCCAGCACGCCCGCCTCGGCAAGGACGCAGTATTGCGTCACGTCGCGGTCACCCTCGGCGGCGAGGTCGTTCGGATGACCGCCACCGTGCGCTACGAGGCCCCCGGCGGCGATGCTGAACTGCTCGGGCTGTACTTCGCCGACACCGGTCAGCACCTGGAGTCCCGACTCCTCGTCGACCACAGCCAACCCAACTGCCGTTCGAATGTGCTCTACAAGGGTGCGCTGCAAGGGGATCCGGCATCCAAGAAGCCCGACGCACACACCGTTTGGGTGGGCGACGTGCTGATCCGCGCCGAGGCCACCGGTACCGACACCTTCGAGGTGAACCGCAACCTGGTGCTCACCGACGGCGCCCGGGCGGACTCGGTTCCCAACCTGGAGATCGAAACCGGCGAAATCGTCGGCGCCGGGCATGCCAGCGCCACCGGCCGATTCGACGATGAGCAGATGTTCTACCTGCAAGCCCGCGGTATCCCCGAGGAGCAGGCCCGCCGCCTGGTGGTACGCGGATTCTTCGGCGAAATCATCTCAAAGATCGCCGTTCCGGCGATCAGGGACCGGCTGACCGACGCCATCGAACACGAACTGGCCATCACCGAAACGAGAACGGATTCATGAGCAGCATCGGTACATCAGCACTGGAGATCAAAGACCTGCACGTCAGCGTCGACACCCCGGAGGGCGGCGAGAAAGAGATCCTCAAGGGCGTCGACCTCACTGTGAGGTCGGGGGAGACCCATGCCGTCATGGGCCCCAACGGGTCCGGCAAGTCGACTCTGTCCTATGCCATTGCCGGGCACCCGAAATACACCATCACCTCAGGGTCGATCACCCTGGACGGGCAGGACGTCCTGGAGATGACCGTTGATGAACGTGCCCGCGCCGGCCTGTTCCTGGCCATGCAGTACCCGGTCGAGGTTCCCGGTGTCTCGATGTCGAATTTCCTGCGCACCGCAGTGACCGCGGTGCGGGGAGAGGCGCCGAAGTTGCGCCATTGGGTCAAAGAAGTCAAATCCGCGATGGGCGATCTGAACATCGACCCGCAGTTCGCCGAGCGCAGCGTCAACGAAGGCTTCTCCGGTGGAGAGAAGAAGCGCCACGAGATCCTGCAGTTGGGACTGCTCAAACCCAAGATCGCCATCCTCGATGAGACCGACTCCGGCCTCGACGTCGACGCACTGCGCGTCGTCAGCGACGGCGTCAACCGGTTCGCCGAGGCCGAGCACGCCGGTGTGCTGCTCATCACCCACTACACCCGGATCCTGCGTTATATCCACCCGCAGTTCGTGCACGTCTTCGTCGATGGGCGGATCGTGGAGTCCGGCGGCCCAGAACTCGCCGACGAGCTCGAGGAGAATGGCTACGTACGGTTTACCCGCGCTGCGGCATCGTCCTAGGCGATCGTCAATGACGGCGACAGTCGACTTCGGCCTCGATGTCGACCGGGTCAGGGCCGACTTCCCGATCCTGGCTCGGGTCATGCGCGGCGGCCAGCGGCTGGCATACCTGGACTCGGGCGCGACATCGCAGAAGCCGCTGGCTGTGCTCGACGCCGAACGTCACTTCCTGAGCACGTCCAACGGGGCGGTGCACCGGGGGGCCCACCAGCTGATGGAGGAGGCCACCGACGCCTTCGAAGACGGCCGGGCTGACATCGCCGCCTTCGTCGGAGCGGCCCCAGCTCAGTTGGTGTTCACCAAGAACGCGACCGAAGCGCTCAATCTGGTGTCCTACGTGTTGGGCGACAGCCGATTCGACCGAGCGGTCGGTCCGGGGGACGTGATCGTCACCACCGAACTCGAACACCACGCCAATCTGATCCCGTGGCAAGAACTGGCCCGACGGACCGGCGCCACCCTGCGCTGGTACGGCATCACCGACGACGGTCACCTGGACCTCGACTCGCTGGACCTCGACGAGCGGGTCAAAGTGGTTGCCTTCAGCCATCATTCGAACGTGACCGGGACGGCCGGGCCGGTAGCCGAACTGGTGAGGCGCGCCAAGGCGGTGGGGGCGCTGACGGTGTTGGACGCCTGCCAGTCGGTTCCGCATCAGCCCGTTGACTTCCCGGCACTCGACGTCGACTTCGCCGCGTTCTCCGGTCAC
Source organism: Mycobacterium sp. (assembly GCF_044370595.1). Taxonomy (GTDB): domain Bacteria; phylum Actinomycetota; class Actinomycetes; order Mycobacteriales; family Mycobacteriaceae; genus Mycobacterium. The sequence continues at coordinate 2,467 of NZ_JBILVF010000007.1, read as the reverse complement.
AAGATGCTCGGCCCGACCGGCATCGGAGCGTTGTACGGTCGATCCGATCTGCTGGCCGTGTTGCCCCCGTTCCTCACCGGCGGGTCCATGATCGAGACGGTGACCATGGAGTCGGCCACCTATGCCCCGCCGCCGCAGCGTTTCGAGGCCGGCACCCAGATGATCTCGCAAGTGGTTGGGTTGGCTGCGGCATCAAGGTATCTCGCCCAGATCGGGATGGCCGCGGTCCAAACCCATGAGCATCGACTGGTGGCCGCCACGCTGGCGGGTCTGGCCGATATTTCGCAGGTCCGCATCATCGGACCGGCCGATCCCACGGTTCGGCGCTCCCCGGTCGCGTTCGTCGTCGACGGGGTGCATGCCCACGACGTCGGCCAGGTCCTCGACGACGATGGGGTGGCGGTGCGGGTGGGCCACCACTGCGCCGCACCCCTGCACCGTCGGATGGGGGTAACGGCCACCGTGCGTGCATCTTTCGCCGTGTACAACACCCTCGACGAGGTGGACCGACTCATCTCCGGCGTGCGCCGGGCGATCGACTTTTTCGGGGACGGTCCCCGGTGAGACTGGAACAGATTTACCAGGACGTCATCCTGGACCATTACAAGCACCCCCATCACCGCGGCCTGCGGGAACCGTTCTCCGCCGAGGTGCACCACGTCAACCCGACCTGTGGGGACGAGGTGACCCTTCGGGTGTCGTTGTCAGACGACCGCGAGCAGGTCACCGACGTGTCCTACGACGGTCAGGGGTGCTCAATCAGCCAGGCCGCCACCTCGGTGCTTGCCGATCAGGTGATTGGCCAGTCGGTCGGCGACGCACTGAAGACTGTCGAGGCGTTCAACGAGATGATCACCTCGCGAGGCGGCATCGAGGGCGACGAGGACGTGCTCGGCGATGGCATCGCCTTCGCCGGGGTGTCGAAATACCCTGCCCGGGTGAAATGTGCGCTGCTGGGGTGGCTGGCGTTCAAGGCCGCGGTAGCAGACGCGACAGCACCAGGTGACGCCCTGGCGCGGGTTTCCCTGAAATGCACAACCAGCGAGGAGAATCGATGACAGAGACCGCCTCTCAAGAGCTCTTGGCCGACCTCGAAGAGGCCATGCGCGACGTGGTGGATCCTGAGTTGGGCATCAACGTCGTCGACCTGGGCCTGGTCTACGGACTCAACGTCGAGCAGGTGGACTCCGGCGCCGTCGCCGTCATCGACATGACGCTGACCTCGGCGGCCTGCCCCCTCACCGACGTCATCGAGGATCAGACACTCAGCGCCCTGGTCGGATCCGGCCTGGTCAACGAGGTCAAGATCAACTGGGTGTGGAACCCGCCGTGGGGGCCGGACAAAATCACCGACGACGGCCGCGAGCAATTGCGCGCGCTGGGGTTCACTGTTTAGGCGACCTGCACGCCCGGACTACTGGGAACAGAACGGCCGTCTGGAACGTTTGCGCTGTCATGGCTACCCGTGACCTCACCGCACAAGACTTCAACGACACCATCACCGGCAACGACCTCGTGCTGGTCGATTTCTGGGCGTCCTGGTGCGGTCCGTGCCGCGCCTTCGCCCCGACCTTCACCAAGGCCTCCGAGGCCAACCCGGACATCGTGTTCGCCAAAGTCGACACCGAGGCCGAGGAGCAGCTGGCCGCCGCCGCCGAAATCCGCGCCATCCCGACCCTGATGGCCTTCAAGAAAGGCCACCTGGTGTTCAACCAGGCCGGTGCGCTTCCGCCGGCCGCTCTGGACGACCTCATCGCGCAAGTGCGCGCGTTCGATGTCGACAACGCCATCGGCGAGCAGTCCAGCGACCGCTCCGATCTCTAAGCGGTCCCGGCACGCGATAGCGTGCAACGGTGAGCCCGACCGACTTCGGCCCCTTTGTCCACCTGGATCGCCCGCAACCCCATGTCGCCCTGGTGACGCTCAACCGCCCGGAGCGGATGAATTCCATGGCCTTCGACGTCATGGTTCCGCTCAAGGCGGCTCTTGACGAGCTGACCGCCGACAACGACATCCGTGTGGTGATTCTCACCGGCGCCGGCCGGGGCTTCTCATCGGGGGCCGACCACAAGTCGGCCGGATCGGTGCCCCATGTCCAAGGCCTGACCCGGCCGACCTATGCGTTGCGGTCGATGGAACTGCTCGACGAAGTCATCCTGGCAATGCGCCGACTGCACCAGCCGATCATCGCCGCGGTCAACGGCGCTGCGATCGGTGGTGGGCTGTGTCTGGCACTGGCCGCCGACATCCGGGTCGCTTCGGCCGGTGCCTACTTCCGCGCGGCCGGCATCAACAACGGCCTGACGGCTTCCGAACTCGGCCTTTCCTACTTGTTGCCGCGAGCTATCGGCAGCTCCCGGGCGTTCGAGATCATGCTGACCGGCCGCGACGTCGACGCTGCTGAAGCCGAACGGATCGGCCTGGTGTCCCGCCAGGTTCCGGCCGCCGACTTGCTGCCGACCTGCTA
>NZ_JBILVF010000089.1:0-13219 GCF_044370595.1 Mycobacterium sp. | reverse complement strand
GATTTCGACTGGTCAACCCAGCGCGCCTGGAAGGTCGTCAACCCGAACAAGACAAACTCCTACGGCACCAACGTCTCCTACAAACTGGTTCCAGGAGCATGCTTCCCGCCGATGATGGACCCGTCGACGGTCCAGTATCTGCGCGCTCCGGTGATCGGCCACACCCTGTGGGTCACCAAGAACAGCGGCGAGGAACGTTGGCCGGCAGGCAAATACCCGGCTCAGTCCGAAATCGACACCGGGATGACCGAGTGGATCAAGGATGATGCGCCGCTGGTGAACACCGATGTGGTGCTCTGGTATGTGTTCGGGATCCACCACATCACCCGGATGGAGGAGTGGCCGATCATGTCGGTCGACACGGTGTCGTTCTGGCTCAAGCCCTCCGGCTTTTTCGACCGCAATCCCTCGATTGACGCAGCCCCGACTGCCAAGGGCGGCGGAGCCTGCCACTCCGACTGAACCGTGGCGGTGGGTCTACCCCACCACCACGGGGGTGTCTTTGCGCAGCGTCTCGCCGCGGAAGAAGTCCGGGGACACCGCACGCCAGGCCAGCATCAAGCCCAGGCCCAGCGCGATCAAGCCCACGCCCAGGATCAGGACCAAGCCGACCCCGAACACGCTTGCGCCACTTCCGTAGTCCGGTGAGGCGCTGTCGCGCAGCGTGATGATCAGGACTGCGAATAGCCCCAATCCGCCCAGGAGGGGGAACAGCAGCTTGAAGACGAAGCTGTTGATGTTGGTGAACAACTCGTGGCGGAAGAACCAGATGCAGGCGAAGGCGGTCAGGCCGTAGTAGAAGCAGATCATGATGCCCAGCGCGTAGATGGTGTCCATCAAGGCGTTCTTGGAGAGCACGTGCAGCACCGTGTAGAACGTCCCGGCCACCACACCGGCTGTCACGGTCGCGTAGGACGGGGTCAGGTACCTCGGGTGGATCGAAGCGAATCGGGGCGGCAGGGCCTTGTAGGTCGCCATCCCCAGCATGGTCCGCGAGGACGGCAGGAAGGTGGTGATCAGGCTCGCGGTGCTGGAGGCCAGCACCGCCAAATACAGCAGCAGATGCCACGGACTGCCCAGGACGGGCTCCGCCAGTGAGCCGAAGACGTTGCTGGAGTTCTCGGTGTTGCCCAGTCCGAGACCCTCTTCGCCGACCCCGGCGTACATCTGGCTTGCGGTGGCGACGATCAGGTAGGTCAGCAGGATCGATAGCACGCACAGAAGCGCCGCGCGGCCAGGCGTCTTGGTCGAGCCCTTGGACTCCTCGTTGACCGTCAGACAGGTGTCCCAGCCCCAGAAGGCAAAGATTGACCCGGACAGCCCGGCAACGAACGCCGACACCGTTAGTCCCGCCGGGCTGAACCAGTCCCAGGAGAACGGAATCCCGGTAGGCGCCGAACCTGACTTCGCGATCGCCACAATGGCGAACGTCGCCAAGATGGCCAGTTGGAAACCGACCAGGACGAACTGCACCCGCTCAGTGGTGGTGATGCCGCGATAGGCCACCCAGGTTGCGACAGCCAGGAAGGTCAGGCAGGTCGCGACATTGATCCACGTCGACTCCCACAGGTTGCCGAGTTGCTCGTTTCGGAACAGATCGCCGAGGAACTGGTAGAAGAACTCCACGGCCACCCCGGCCAGATTGGACAGCACGATCGCTGTCGCCAGAACGGCCGCCCAGCCTCCGATCCAGCCGATGTAGGGACCGAAGGCCTTGCTGGTCCAGGTGAACGAGGTGCCGCAGTCCGGCATCACCTTATTCAGTTCGCGGTAGGCGTAGGCGGCGAAGAACATCGGCAGGAACCCCGCGATGATCACCACCGCCATCTTGTGGCCGGTCTGGGACACCAGGATGCCGATGGTCGCGGTGAGTGCATACGCCGGCGCGACCGAGGAAATCCCCAGGACCACACTGCCCAGCACTCCGACCGAGTTGCGCGACAGGCCTTTTTCTTCTAAATCGGACTCAGGCGCGTGGTGAACCTGATGTGTTTCACTCATGCTGCCCCCGCCGGGTTGGCTCCGAATCAACGATGGAGAGTACCGTACCGCTCACGCGGCGACCCGGCTTGGTGTTTGCTCTTTGCAGTACTTATCTCGATTGGATGGAGCGCTCATGACCGAGGAAGTCGACGCGGCCGAAAGCGGTGTCGTTGTCGGTGCCGACGGATCCGAGCACGGCGTCGCCGCGGTGCGCTGGGCCGCAGACACGGCGATGGCCTACGGCCTGCCGCTGACGGTCCTGCATGCCCGCCCCGACGCGGACGCCGAGCCGACCCTGGTGACCGAGCCGACCGGTGTGCTCGGGGATGCCGTGGCCCTCGCCCGGCAGGAACAACCCGACGTGCAGATCCGGGCGCTGCAGATGCCCGATGCCCCGGTGCAGTCACTGCTGGCTGCCGGCGAGAACGCCGATGTGGTGGTCATCGGGTCCCGTGGCGTCGAAGGGTTCCGCGGTTTGCTGCTGGGCTCAACCACAATGCATGTCGCCCCCTACGCCCAGTGCCCGGTGGTGGTGGTGCACTCGGGGATGGAGGGCGGAGTGCCCTTCGAATCCGACGGCGATGAGGGCAACCCGGGGCAGGTGGTGCTGGGCTACGACGGATCACCGGCCTCCAACCGGGCCGCCGCATTCGCCTTCCGTCATGCCCAGGCAGTCGGTTGCGGGGTGGTGGCGGTGAACGTCGACCCGGGGCGCGGTGAGCCCGAGACCGAGCGGATCCACCCCGAGGACGCCACGCCCGGATCGGACACCAGCGCCTTCCACTCGCCGGTGATCGTGACCGCCTCGTCGTTCCCCGATGTTCCGGTGTCCTTCGTGGGCGGCACCGGGCGGCCGGCCGAGGTGCTGCTCGCCGAGGCCCGCGGTGCGGTCCTGCTGGTGGTGGGCAGCCGCGGCTCGGGAGGGTTCTCCGGCCTGGTGATGGGATCGGTCAGCCAGAAGGTGCTGGCGCATGCCGAATGCCCGGTGGCGGTGTTGCACCCCGGCATTCCCGCCGAGACCGCAGCAGGGATCGGCTGACCGGATCGGAGCTAGTCCAGCAGGACCGACTTGACCTTCACCTCGGTGGCCGGCTTGCCGTCCACCCCGCCACCGCCGACGCCGGCCGCGGCGATCTTGTCCAGGGTGGCCAAGCCGGTGGAGTCGATGGTGCCGAACACGGTGTAGTTCGGCGGCAGCTTGGAGTCCTTGTAAACCAGGAAGAACTGGCTGCCATTGGTGTCAGGGCCGGCGTTGGCCATCGCGAGTGTGCCACGCGGATAGAGCACCGGTTTGCCCAGCGCCGGATCGGCCTTGTCGTACTGATTGGTGGGGTACTCGTTGGCGAACGCGTAGCCCGGTCCGCCCGACCCGGTGCCCGTCGGATCGCCGCATTGCAGGACGCCGAGGTCGGGGGCGGTGGTCAGACGGTGGCAGACGGTGTCATCGAAGTAACCCTTCTGGGCAAGGCTGGCGAAGCTGTTCACCGTGCACGGCGCCTCGGCGTTGTTCAAGATGAGGCCGAGGTTGCCCTGGTCGGTGGACATGCTCACACTGACCGTCGCCGGATCGGTGGGAACTTTCCCGGTGTTGGGGGGTGTGACGTCCTTGGCCTTCTGGCTGGCCCCCGGGTACTGGCAGTTCGCGCCGAGGTCGGCTGGGGCTTTGAAGGCCGGCAACTGGTCGGGACCGCCGCGGATCAACTCGGTGGGCGTCGGGGCGGCTGCCGCCGGGGTGCTGCCGGCCGCGGGATCGGTGGTGGCGGGCTTGTTCTCGCCTCTGAACGCGAAGAACGCGATCGCCGCGGACCCGGCCACCATGGTCATCATCGCCGCGACCACGGTCAGGATGCGCTGTCGCCGATCCTGCTGAGCGCGCTGCTCAAGCTGCCGCTCAAGTTCGCGCTTGGCTGTTTCGCGTCGTTCTGCGTTGCTGGACACGCTGCCGATCCTTTCCGTCCGCGCTACCGGCGTTTCGCCGCGCAGACGAGTGTGCCAGCCCGGCCGGTGGCCGGGGGTCAAGACCCACCCCAACCGCAGGATGGGACACTGTCCAGCGTGTTGCTCACGGGTTTCCCAGCCGGCATGTTGGCCTGCAACTGCTACGTGCTGGCCGCCCGCCAGGGGTCAGACGCCATCATCGTCGACCCCGGTCAGCGGGCATTCGGGCCGTTGCGCCGGATCCTGGACGAGAACCGACTGACCCCGGCGGCGGTTCTGCTGACGCACGGCCACATCGACCATCTCTGGTCGGCGCAGAAGGTGGCCGACACCTTCGGTTGCCCGGTTTACATCCATCCCGAGGACCGGTTCATGCTCACCGACCCGATCCGGGGATTCGGCCCGCGGATCGCCCAGATGGCGTTCGGTGCGATGTTCCGGGAGCCCAGACAGGTGATCGAACTCGACCGTGACGGTGCCACCCTGGACCTGGGCGGTATTCCCGTCATCGTCGACCACACCCCCGGACACACCCGCGGATCGGTGGTCTTCCGGGTCACGGGGACCGCGACCGATGGCGAGGATCGGGTTGCGTTCACCGGTGACACCCTGTTCCGTCAGTCGATCGGGCGTACCGACCTGCCGGGCGGCAGCGGCCGGGATCTGCTGGGTTCGATCCTAAACAAATTGCTGATCCTCGACGACGACGTCACAGTCCTGCCGGGACACGGCCCGGCGTCCACGATCGGGCTGGAACGACGCACCAACCCCTTCCTTGAGGGGCTGACGCTATGACCGCACTGCCGGACGCCGGGGCGGCCTGGTGAGCGAGTTCCAGGCGCCCAAAGGCGTGCCCGACTACCTGCCCCCGGAATCGGCGGAGTTCGTTGCCGTCCGCGATGGTCTGTTGCAGGCCGCCCGGCGAGCCGGCTACGGCGACATCGAGTTGCCGATCTTCGAGGACACCGCCCTGTTCGCCCGCGGGGTGGGGGAGTCCACCGACGTGGTCTCCAAGGAGATGTACACCTTCACCGACCGCGGCGAACGGTCGGTCACCCTGCGCCCGGAAGGGACCGCCGGGGTGATGCGGGCGGTGATCGAACACGGTCTGGACCGTGGTGCGCTGCCGGTCAAACTCTGCTACGCCGGACCGTTCTTCCGCTACGAGCGCCCACAGGCCGGCCGCTACCGCCAGTTGCAGCAGGTCGGTGTGGAGGCGATCGGCGTCGACGACCCGGCGCTGGATGCCGAGGTGATTGCCGTCGCTGACGCCGGTTTCCGTTCCCTGGGCCTGGAAGGCTTCCGGCTGGAAATCACCTCACTGGGTGATGAGACCTGCCGGCAAGAGTATCGAAATCTGTTGCAGCAGTATCTTTTCCGTCTGGATCTGGATGAGGCCACCCGGGCTCGGGCGGAATTGAATCCCCTTCGGGTGCTCGACGACAAGCGACCGCACGTCCGTGAGCTGACCGCCGATGCACCGGTGATGCTGGACCATCTGTCCGACACCGCCAAGGGACACTTCGACACCGTGCTGGCGCATCTGGACGCGCTGGGAGTTCGCTATGTGGTCAATCCCCGTCTGGTGCGGGGCCTGGACTACTACACCAAGACCACCTTTGAGTTCGTCCACGACGGTCTGGGCGCTCAGTCCGGTATCGGCGGCGGCGGGCGCTACGACGGCCTGATGGCCCAACTGGGTGGCCAGGACCACTCGGGCATCGGCTTCGGTCTCGGTGTGGATCGCACCGTTCTGGCGCTGCGGGCCGAAGGTAAGCCAGTGGGCTCGCAGACCCGCTGCGAGGTGTTCGGCGTGCCACTGGGGGAGCAGGCCAAGCTCGAACTCGCCCGACTGGCGGCGGCGCTTCGGGCCGCTGGAGTGCGGGCCGATCTGGCTTACGGAGACCGCGGAATCAAAGCAGCCATGCGCGCGGCGGATCGGTCCGGAGCGCGGATCGCGCTGGTCGCCGGCGACCGGGACATCGACGCCGGGACGGTGGGGGTCAAAGACCTCTCGACCGGTGAGCAAGTCGACATCCTGGTCAATTCCGTTGTAGCTGAAGTGGTTTCGCGGCTGAGCTGATCACCCCTACGGCTACTCGGGCGGTTCCGGCCGCGTTCGATTCCGAAGTCGGGGCGCCCTCAATGTTTTCTTAGGGCCGGCGGGGAACCTCGGGCCGGGTCCGGCCCGTTGATCAGGCATGAACCGGCTGATCGAGGACTATCTGCGCACCAGGGGTGTGCGGTATTTCCGGGGCCACCACGACGACGAGTACTTCTATCTCGTCGATTTCGTCGTCGGTGCCGACCGTGGCCGGCTCAACGTGCATCTGGAGGTCTGCGACGCCGACCGGGGTGGTCTGCAGGCCAGCATCACCCCGGATCGCTACTACCCGGCGCAGAGCCGTCAACTCCTGGAAGACCTGGTGGACCGGTGCAACGCCGGCACCCCGGCGGTGGGCAGCGTAATTCACGACTCCTGCGATCCGATGCTGGTCGGGGTGCAGGTCCGTGGGCACTCCCGTCCGGCTGACAGCGTCGCGTTGGGTGATTTCGTCGAGGCCGCCGTGGCCTGCTCGGTGGACCTGTTCGGGACACTGGCAGCGCTGGCCCAACCCGCCCGGCGGGGGCCCGAAACGCTCCGCGATGCCGGCTGACCGAAGCCGTAACGCCCCGGTGCGAACCGCCGATATGGCCGGTATGCGACATCTGACAGTGGCGGTCGCCCTGGTGGCCGCCGGTATCGCGGGCGCCCCCCCGGTGGCCGCAGACCCTGCCGCCCCGACGTCCCCCGAGCCGACGTCGACTGCGCCCGCGCCGACTGCGCCCGCGGCGACCAGCAGCACCGCCCCGGAGACCGACTCCGCCCCCGCGGGGGCCCGCCAGGTGACCTACACCGTCACCACCACCAGCGACCTGACCGCCAACATCTACTACGTCACCGGCGACCCGCCGAGCCAGGCCGAGGCCAACGATCCGAAGTTCATGCCGATGGCCCGCACGCTGGTGGGCCCCGGCGCACCGTGGAAGTTCCAAGCCACACTCAACGATCCCAACCAGTGGGCGTTTGTCAGCGCCAGCGGCGGTCTACGGGTCAACCCGGAGTTCCGCTGCGAAATCGCCGTCGACGGCCAGGTCGTGGTGTCCCAGCAGGGGGGCAGCGGTGTCCAGTGCTCGCTGCGGCCCTGGTAACCATCCCCGGGACCTGCTGGGGATCAGCCCAGATCGCGCGCGCTGAAGGTGTCGCACTTATTGGGGTCACCCGTCTGGTAGCCCACGGTGAACCACTTCTGGCGCTGCGCCGAGGACCCGTGAGTCCAGGTGTGCGGGGTGACTCGGCCGGTGGCCTGCTTCTGGATGTGGTCATCGCCGACTGAGGCTGCCGCCGACAGCGCATCGGCGATGTCCCGGTCGCTCAACGGCTGCAGATAGGTCACGTCGGTGCCGGGCTGCTTGGTGATGGCCGCATAGTGCGCCCACACCCCGGCGTAGCAGTCGGCCTGCAATTCCGATCGCACCCCGGCGCCCTGAGCGCCTTGGGCTCCCCGGCCCTGCGCCTTCTGCAGGTCGCCGGTCAGGTTCTGGACGTGATGGCCGTACTCGTGGGCGACTACGTACTCCTGGGCAAGCGGGCCGCCACTGGAGCCGAAGTCGCGCTTGAGGATGTCGAAGAAGTCGGTGTCGAAGTAGGCGGTGTAGTCAGCCGGACAGTAGAACGGGCCGATATCGCTGTCAGCAGCCCCGCACCCGGTGTTGATCTGCCCCTTGAACAGTGTCATCTTCGGTCGCTGATAGCCGGGCAGCAGTTGCTGCCAGACGGTGTCCACCGAGTTGCCGGTGGCGACCACCCGGCACTCGACGTACTTGTTCGCGTCGGCGCCGGTCTTGCACTTGCTCAGGTCGTAGCTGCTGCCCTGGGACTGGGCGGGGCCAACCGACTGCTGCTGGAGCACCGGGCCGGGGTCGACGCCGAGGAACAGGGCGATCAGCATGATCGCCAGGCCGCCGACACCGCCGCCGACCGCGATGCCGCGACCCCCGCCGCGGCCTCCGGTGGAGGTGGTGCTGGTGTCGATCCGCATGCCTTCGTTGAAGGTCATGACCGCTCCTCGTCATTTCACCCGTCTGGCCGGGCGCTTGCCGTGGTCCAGTTTGCCACAGCGTCGACGACCGGTGGCCTGCTCGAAAGCCGCTTCGAGGGCCGCATCGCCCACCTCATAGACTTGGCACGCGTTCACCGGTTGATTCACCGTCAGATCAGGGAGATTTAGTGCTGCGCAGTCATGCCGCCGGCTCGTTGCGGGCCTCCGATGCGGGGCAGAAGGTCACCCTGGCGGGTTGGGTGGCGCGCCGACGTGACCACGGCGGAGTCATCTTCATCGACCTGCGTGACGCCTCCGGGGTCGCACAGGTGGTTTTCCGAGAGGCCGACGTGCTCGCACCGGCCCACCGCTTGCGTGCCGAATTCTGCGTAGCCGTCGACGGGGTCGTCGAAATTCGGCCGGAAGGCAACGCCAACGCCGAGATACCCACCGGTGAGATCGAAATCAACGCGATATCGCTGACGGTGCTGGGGGAGAGCGCGCCGCTGCCCTTCCAACTCGATGAGCCGGCCGGCGAAGAAGCGCGGCTGCGGCACCGCTATCTCGATATGCGTCGCGACGACGGCCCCGGTGCGGCGCTGCGACTGCGCTCCAAGGCCAACGCGGCCGCCCGGTCGGTGCTGGCAAGTCACGACTTCGTCGAAATCGAGACACCGACGTTGACTCGTTCCACGCCGGAGGGCGCGCGAGACTTCCTGGTGCCGGCCCGACTTCAGCCGGGCTGCTTCTACGCGTTGCCGCAGAGCCCGCAGCTGTTCAAGCAGCTGTTGATGGTCGGGGGCATGGAGCGTTATTACCAGATCGCGCGCTGCTACCGCGACGAGGATTTCCGCGCCGACCGCCAACCCGAGTTCACCCAACTCGATGTGGAGATGAGCTTCGTCGACACCGACGACGTCATCGACGTCGCCGAGGAGATCCTCGCGGCGCTGTGGTCCCTTGTCGACTATGAGTTGCCGCGGCCCATCCCGCGGATGACCTACGCAGAGGCTATGCGCCGATTCGGCTCGGACAAACCGGATCTGCGCTTCGGACTCGAACTCGTCGAGTGCACCGACTACTTCGCTGACACCCCGTTCCGGGTGTTTCAGGCGCCCTACGTCGGGGCGGTCGTGATGCCCGGTGGGGGATCCCAGCCCCGCCGCACTCTTGACGGCTGGCAGGAGTGGGCCAAGCAGCGCGGCCACAAGGGACTGGCCTATGTGCTCATCGGCGAGGACGGCACGTTGAGTGGCCCCGTCGCCAAAAACCTCTCCGAGGCCGAGCGCGACGGCCTGGCCGCTCACATCGGCGCCGAACCCGGTGACTGCGTGTTCTTTTCGGCCGGGCCGGCCAAGACTTCGCGCGCTCTACTGGGTGCCGCGCGCGGCGAAATAGCCCAACGACTGAACATGATCGACGAGAACGCCTGGGCGTTCGTCTGGATCGTCGACCCGCCACTGTTCGAACCGGCCGGTGACGCCACCGCCTCCGGGGATGTCGCGGTGGGTACCGGTGCCTGGACTGCCGTGCACCACGCCTTCACCTCACCCAAGTCCGAACAGGCCGACGCCGTCGTCACCGATCCCGGAACGGTTCTGGCCGACGCCTACGACATCGTCTGTAACGGCCACGAAATCGGCGGCGGCTCGATTCGTATCCACCGACGCGACGTGCAGGAGAAGGTGTTCGCGGTGATGGGTATCGATGCGGGGGAGGCTGACGAGAAGTTCGGATTCCTGTTGGAGGCCTTCACTTTCGGGGCGCCCCCGCACGGCGGAATCGCCTTCGGCTGGGACCGCATCACCGCACTGCTGTTCGGTGCGGATTCCATCCGCGACGTCATCGCGTTCCCCAAGTCCGGCGGCGGGGTGGATCCGCTCACCGATGCTCCTGCGCCGATCACCGCCCAGCAGCGCAAGGAGTCCGGGATGGATCAGCAACCGGAGCCGGGGCGCAGTGGATAACCCGGGGGGTAAGCCGGTGGATAACCAGCTCGACTACTTCGATCAGGCGGCTTTCCTGTCGCTGCGGGCACTCGGACGCGAAACGCTGCAACAGGCGATGTGGATCTATGACCACGGCGTCGACATGGAGGGCCTCCGCCGGTTCCACCGTAACCTCGGTCAGGGCCTGCTCGGACGCCGCATCGAGCGATCCCCGCTGCCGTTCGGTCGCCATCGGTGGGTGGCTGCGCCCGATCAGCATAACTTCTCGATCGCCACTACGGCCCGGCCGCGCAGCGATCTTGGCGCCTGGCTCGACGAGCAAGCAGCCGTTCGGATCGATCCGGAGCGTGGACCGTCATGGCGACTTTCGGTGCTGCCCTTGGAGGACGGGGGAACCGCGGTCACCATGGTGGTCTCGCACATGGTCGCCGACGGAGCCGCGAGCATCCTGTCGGCTCTGCTGGCCGTCAAAGGCATGACGTGGGATCTGGGTTATCCGCCGCCGGGCTCCCGCGCGCGCGGACGTGCGCTGCGTGAAGACTTCGCTGCCCTGCGTCGCTCCGCACCGGACATGGCCCGCGCGGTCAAGGCGGCTGTCCGGCTTGCCCGCGAAGACACCGAGGAACTTCGCTCCTCGGCAGAGCGGACCACGGCCGCCACCAGCCAGCAGCAGCAACCGGTGATCGTCCCCTCGGTCTGCGCGTTCGTCGACATCCCGGAGTGGGATCAGCGCGCTGCCAGCCTCGGGGGGACGCCCAACGCCCTGCTGACCGGCCTGGCCGCCAGGATCGGCAAGCGTCGGGGCCGGGTGGATTCGGCGGGACAGGTCATGCTGCAACTGCCGGTCAGCCAGCGGACCGAATCCGATACCCGCGCCAATGCTCTGACCGGAGTTTCGGTCATGGCGCAACCGGACGAGGTGACGACCACCCTGACCGGGATCCGGGCGGCGGTCAAAGAAGCGCTGATCGGCCGTGGCGATGAACAACACAAGTTGCTGGCTACCGTGCCGCTGACACCCCTGACGCCCAAACGCGTTGCCCGTAAGTTGCACGGGCTGGCGATGGGCGTTGGGCGTCCGGTCGGTTGTTCGAATGTCGGCGACGCAGACCCCGATGTGAACCGCCCGGACGGCACGGACGCAGATTTCTTCTGGGCGCGGACGGTGGAATGGCCGATCACTCCCGGCGAGCTCGACCACATGGGCGGACTGCTGATGATCGGATCGTTGCGCATCCACGGGAAAGTCGTCGTCTCCGTCATGAACTGGGAGCCCGGATCGGTCAATACCCGGGAAAAGCTGCGGGAGACCATCGAGGCGGCGATCGCCGACTTCGGCCTCACAGCGACCCTGATGTGAGCGGTCGTGACCAACCCATGACACGCGTCACAGCCGTTTAGCATCAGCAGACTGTTAGTCATACTATGTAGCGGTGACGGTCGCGGGGTCCCACCACGCTCAACGCGCTGCCCAAGGGAGCGCTACGTGACGGTGGACAGCCCCGAGGCACTGGTTCCCGACGATGAAATCCCCGGCGAAAACCACGGCACCGTCGCCGCACCGCAAGCCAGCCGCCGGGAAACACGGCGGGCTAAAGCGGCTCAGAAGGTGACCGCCAGGGCCGGCAGACGATCCGCCGCCGAAGCCAGGGCCGTGCAGAAGACCCAGGACAAGGCCAAACGCTCGCGGCGCAGTCTCGGCTACTGGCTGATTCGGCTGTTACGGAAGGCCTGGATGCCGCTGGTCATTCTGGCGGTGATGGCGGTGGCGGCCTTCACCGTCGACCGACTGCACGGCGTTTTCGGAAAAACCGAGACCACCCGGCCGGGCAGTGGGCTGTCCAACGATCCTGCGCCATTCGACCCCAAGACCGTGGTCTATGAGATCTTCGGCCCGCCGGGATCCGTCGCCACAGTGAACTACCTCAACCTCGACGCCGAACCCCAGATCGCGCGCGACGTCGTGCTGCCGTGGTCGGTGACCCTGACCACCAACGCGCCCGCCGCAGCCGCCAACATCGTCGCCCAGGGCAACAGCGACACCATCGGTTGTCGGATCACCGTCGACGGCGAGGTCAAGGACGAGCGGGTCTCCACAGGAGTCAGCGCACAGACGTTCTGCATCGTCAAATCCGGATGATCACACCGCCCGAGGCCCGCCCGGAGGCGCAGCACGCGACACGTCCCCACATCGCCCGCATGATCCGCCTGCTCGCCGTTCCCATCATCCTGGGTTGGCTGGCGCTGGCCGCGTTCACCAATACCGCCGTGCCCCAGATCGAGGTCGTCGGCCAAGCCCAGTCGGTCCCGATGGCCGCCGAGGACGCCCCGTCGACCATCGCGATGAACCGGATCGGCAAGGTCTTTGGGGAGTTCGACTCCAACACCGCGGTGATGATCGTGCTGGAGGGCGATCAGCCGCTCGGTGAGGACGCCCATCGGTACTACGACGAGGTGGTCACCCGGCTCAACGCCGACACCAAGCACGTCGAGCACGTCCAGGACTTCTGGGGTGACCCACTGACTGCGGCCGGCGCTCAAAGCGCCGACGGCAAGGCGGCCTATGTGCAGGTCTACCTGGCCGGCAACATGGGCGAGGGGCTGGCCAACGAGTCGGTGGAGGCCACCAAGACCATCGTGGAGAGCGTGCCGACACCGCCCGGGGTGAAGGCCTATGTCACCGGGCAGTCGGCACTCATCGCCGACACCCACATCGCCGGTGATCGCAGCCTTCAACTCATCACGTTGCTCACCTTCGGCGTGATCACCCTCATGCTGCTGTTCGTCTACCGGTCAGTGGTCACGGTCCTGCTGGCGTTGTTCATGGTGTTCCTCGGGCTGGCCGTCGCGCGGGGGGTGGTCGCCTTCGCCGGCCATTACGACCTGATCGGGCTGTCGACGTTCGCCGTCAACTTGCTGACGATGATGGCGATCGCCGCCGGCACCGACTACGTGATCTTCTTGTTCGGTCGTTACCAGGAAGCCCGGGCCAAGGGCGCCGATAAGGAATCCGCCTACTACGAGATGTTCCGCGGAACGGCGCACGTCGTGCTGGGATCGGGCCTGACCATCGCCGGTGCGATGCTCTGCCTGCATTTCACCCGACTGCCGACCTTCCAGTCCCTGGGTGTCCCGCTGTTCATCGGGATGCTGGTGGTGGTGCTGGCTGCGTTGACGTTGGGACCGGCGGTGGTGACCGTCGCGAGCTACCTGCGTGGGCTGGAACCCAAGCGCGCCATGCGGATCCGGTTCTGGCGGCGGCTGGGC
>NZ_JBILVF010000211.1:0-4334 GCF_044370595.1 Mycobacterium sp. | reverse complement strand
GGCACCGCCGTCGTGCGTTGGCCGGGGCCGATCCTAGTGGCGACCACCGCTCTTTGTCTGGTCGGCCTGCTGGCGCTGCCCGGCTACCGCACCGACTACAACCAACGGAATTACCTGCCGCCCGACATCCCGGCCGCGGAGGGATTCGCCGCCGCCGAACGTCACTTTCCGGCATCCCGGCTCAGCCCGGAACTGCTCATGCTCGAGAGTGACCGCGACCTTCGTAATTCGGCAGACTTCCTCGTGATCGACCGGGTCGCCAAGTCGATGTTCCGTCAACCCGGAATAGGTCGGGTCCAGACCATCACCCGACCCCAGGGCAGCCCACTGGAGCACAGCTCGATCCCGTTCCTGTTGGGTATGCAAGGCACAACACAGAGTCTGAATATGTCCTACCTGCAGGACCGCATGAAGGACATGCTCCGAATGGGCGACGACATGCAGGCCAGCATCCAGAGCATGCAGAAGATGTATGACCTGATGGGCGAACTCAACGCCGTCACGCGTTCGATGATCGGGAAGATGAACGTGACCTATGAAGACGTCAAGGAAATGCGCGATCACATCGCCGACTTCGACGACTTCTTCCGGCCGATGCGCAACTACTTCTATTGGGAGCCGCACTGTTTCAACATTCCGGTGTGCACGGCGATCCGCTCGGTCTTCGACACCATGGACGGCATCAGCGCCACCACCGACGACATCAAGGCGCTGTTGCCGGTCCTTGGTCAGCTTGACGCCGTGACTACCCAGTTGCGCTCACTGATGCCGACGATGATCTCGACCCTGCAGTCCATGCGGCTCATGCAGTTGACCCTGCAGAGCACGCAGTCGGGCATGTATGACCAGATGCAGGAAATGCAGCAGAACCAGAACGCCATGGGCAAGGCGTTCGATGAAGCCAAGAACGATGACACGTTTTACCTGCCTCCGGAGGTATTCGACAACCCGGACTTCCAGCGCGGAATGAAGATGTTCCTGTCGCCCGACGGAAAAGCAGTGCGGTTCATCATTTCTCATGAGGGCGACCCGATGTCACCGGAGGGTCTCACCCGCGTGGACACCATCCGCAACGCCGCCTTCGAGGCAATCAAGGGAACACCGCTGGAGGGATCGCGGATCTACCTTGCCGGCACGGCCACCAGTTTCAAGGACATGCAGGACGGCGCCAACTACGACCTGCTGATCGCCGGGGTCGCCGCACTGAGCCTGATTTTCGTCATCATGCTCATCATGACGCGCAGCGTGGTGGCCGCCGCGGTGATCGTCGGCACCGTGGTGGTGTCACTGGGCACCTCGTTCGGGCTGTCGATCCTGATCTGGCAGCACATCCTCGGCCAACCGCTGCA
This sequence comes from Mycobacterium sp., assembly GCF_044370595.1. Classification (GTDB taxonomy): domain Bacteria; phylum Actinomycetota; class Actinomycetes; order Mycobacteriales; family Mycobacteriaceae; genus Mycobacterium. Next base: position 2,985 of record NZ_JBILVF010000211.1, on the reverse strand, counting down.
CTGGATGGTGCTGGCGATGTCGGTGATCATCCTGCTGGCCGTCGGCTCGGACTACAACCTGCTCCTGGTGTCCCGGTTCAAAGAGGAGATCCACGCCGGACTGCGCACGGGAATCATCCGATCGATGGCCGGAACCGGCGCGGTCGTCACCTCCGCAGGCTTGGTCTTTGCGATGACGATGGCGGCCATGGCGTTCAGCGAGCTGACAATCCTGGCCCAGGTCGGCACCACCATCAGTCTTGGTCTTCTCTTCGACACCCTGGTGATCAGGTCCTTCATGACGCCTGCGATCGCGGCGCTGTTGGGCCGGTGGTTCTGGTGGCCCCAGGTCGTCCGGCAACGGCCCGTCCCGCAGCCCTGGCCCGCCCCGCAGCGGCCCGGTAACGGTGAGCGCGATGTCCTCACCGCGATAGCCTGAGGTTTCGTCACATAACGAAACACCCGGCACGGAGCAGAAAGCTCCGTGCCGGGTGTTCGGGGTTGGTTTGGGCCGTCAGGTGGTCTTGTTACGTCCCTTCATGACCATGCCCACGATGGCGGTCAGGACGGCGCCGCCGATCCCTCCGCCGCCGAGCCCACCCACCAGGTTCATGATGTCGTTGCCGCCACCACCCAGTAGGTTCGCGCCCAGGCCGCCGCCGAGTAGACCGCCCAGTGCACCGGTGACGCTGTTGCCACCGACTCCTAGACCGCCCTTGGCTCCGGCCGCGTTACCGCCGAGCAAACCGCCGACGGCTCCGAGTAACCATTCCATTTTCTTCTCCTTAACGGCCGGCTGCCCTGCTGGGCACCCTTAGTTGGTTGACCGAACTGATCAGTCCTGTAGGTGATCAGGGGTGAGGTCGCTCTTGTCGGCACGGCTTTCCTGGTGATCGCCGACCGCATTGTTCTCGTAGGTGACCCGGATGCTGGTCTCAGCGGGGGTGTGGGTCTCGTACTTGATTACCGGGGCGACGTCGTCGTCGTGGTGTACGGCCTCGCGAATCGTGGCCTTGGCCTCGGTCACCTCTTCGCGGATGTGAGCCTTGACCTCCTTGACCTCCTCGCGGATGTTTGCCTTGACCTCCTTGACCTCCTCGCGGATGTGCTCCACCGGACGAACGACCGGCTTGGGGGCCGGCGGCGGCGGGGGCGGAGTCTTCACAACCGGCTTCGGGGCCGGGGCCGGCGGCTTGGGTGCCGGACGCGGGGGAGCGGGCGGAGTGACCGGCTTGGCCACCGGGGCCGGACGCGGCGGCGGCGGAGGCGTGACGACCTTCTTCACCTCCGGAGCACGCGGTGCAACCTTGACCGGTGCAACCTCAACCGGCTTCTTCTTGAACAGCCGCGGCAGGAAGGCGAGCAGGCCCAGCAGACCCAGGATCGGGATCAGCCACCACCACTTGAAGCCACCCTCCTTCTCCACCTTCGGGGCGGTCGGCGCGGTGACGTTGGGCTTGCTCACTGACGCGGTCCCTTCTTTGCCGAATCCGGGAATCTTGCCGGCCAGTGCCGCCGGGATGGTGACCAGACCGGCAGCCTTGGACCACTGGATCTCAGTGCCCTCCGGACCGACGAACTTGCCGGTCAGCACGCCGCCCATATCTGACACGTCGGCGGACGGGTACCCGAACGGCCCGGTGATGCCGCCGGACTGACGCCATGCCTCGAGTACCTTGCCCTTGACAACCGAGGCGCCCTGTTGCGGGCTCCAGTAGATCGACGCGCCCTCCGGCGTGGAGAAGTCGTTGAAACGACCCACTCCGTCGCCGGTGTCGCTCTCGTCGTTCTTGGGGAAGCCGAGACCGCTGGTGGGTCCGCCCAAAGCCTTGTACCGCTCGAGGATCTGGCCGTACATCACGTGGGCGCCGGAATCCTTCGAGTAGTAGATGGTTCCGCCCTGGAACTCCCGCTTGACGCCACCTTGGACGTCCTCGGCCTCGCCGATCGCCGGACCCAGCAGTGAGCCTTCGCCGCCGAACGTGCTGTAGCGGTCGTTGATGGCGTTGACTGCCTCGGTGGACGGCGCAGCGAACGCGATCTGCGGGGTGGCCAGCATGGTGCCGGCGACCACGAAGATCCCGCCCAGTGCAAGCGCGCCGCGACGACGCGGCGACACAGTTGGTGTCACTTCTTTACTCCTTAGGTGTTTTCCCGTGTGGGTCTTGCGTTGTCCTGAGTGGGATGACGCCGGGGCGGGAGGGGGTTTCGACCGCCCCGGCGTCATGCTAATCGGTGCCGGCGAGTCAGGGCCGACGGTGCCGCGGATCATCCTCCCGGTAGTTCGGATCGTTCGGGTCGATGATGTAGGCCTCACGAGCCCGGAACACGGTGGACTCGTCACCGACGACGTCATCGTCGGGGTGCTCGCCCGTTGCGCGCTCCACCCACTCCACCTCGCGGGTTCCCCGCTCGATGTAGCGGGCCTCCACCTCGCTGGCCTCGCTGAGAGTGTGCCGCGTGACGTGGATCTCCTCGGCGCCGTGCTCGACGACCCGCTGGACTTCCCTCTCCACGAACTTCTGGACGATCACCGGCTTCTCGATGACAACCTCGACGATCCGCTCGACCGGCTTCTCGACGATCCGCTCGACCTCGACGTAGACCGGCTTCTCGACGATCTTCTCGATCCTGGTCTCGACCGGCCGCTCGACGATGACCTCCTGGACGATCTCGACATCGCGCTCGATGACCTTCTCCACGAGCACCGGGCTGGTGACGATCTTCTCCAGCACCTTCTCCACGGGGCGGTCGATGACCTTCTCGATGATCTTCGGCCGCTCGACGACCTTCTCGACCACCCGGTCAACCTGCCGATCGATGACCTTCTCGACGATGTTGGGACGCTCGACGATCTTCTCGACGATGCGGTCGACCGGCTTCTCGATGACCTTCTCGACGATGTTGGGCTTCTCGACGATCTTCTCGACGATGCGGTCGACGGGCCGCTCGATGATCTTCTCGACGATGTTGGGCTTCTCGACGATCTTCTCGACGATGCGGTCG
>NZ_JBILVF010000146.1:0-8879 GCF_044370595.1 Mycobacterium sp. | reverse complement strand
CCCGTGGCCCAAGTCACGTCACCACAAACGCCGCCTGCTGCAGCCCGCGACGATCGCGCTGATGGTCGATCGGTTGCGGCCCGGCGGCGTCCTGCACGTGGCGACTGACCACGCCGGTTACGCCGAGGAGATCGCCGAAGCCGGCGACGCCGAACCGCGACTGCGCCGGGTGTCCGCCGATGAGCGATTGCCGATCTCGGTGCACCGCCCCGCAACGAAGTACGAGAGCAAAGCCCGCGACGCGGGCAGCGCGGTGGCCGAACTTATCTGGATGAAGGCCTAGCGGGTGAGACGAGCATGACCATTATCGAAGAGTCCACCGCCCGCACGCCCGAAAGCGGGTCGCCCCCGACCGATGTCGAACCGGCGGTCAATCGGGTACTTCTGGTGTGGGACGCACCCAATCTCGATATGGGACTGGGGGCGATCCTGGGGGGCCGGCCGACCGCCGCGCACCGGCCCCGCTTCGACGCCCTCGGCCGCTGGCTGCTGGCCCGCACCGCGGAGCTGGCCGCTGGACGGCCGGAGGCGTCGATCGAGCCCGAAGCGACGGTGTTCACCAACATCGCTCCGGGTAGCGCGGACGTCGTCCGCCCCTGGGTGGAGGCGTTGCGCAACGTGGGCTTCGCCGTCTTCGCCAAACCGAAGATCGACGATGACAGCGACGTGGACAGCGACATGCTGGCCCACATCGCCCTACGAGAGCGGGAAGGGCTGGCGGGCGTGCTGGTGGCCTCAGCCGACGGCCAGGCCTTCCGGCACCCGCTGGAGGACATCGCGCGCGCCGGCACCCCGGTCAGTGTGCTCGGATTTCGCGAACATGCCAGCTGGGCGTTAGCGTCGGATAGCTTGGATTTCGTCGATTTGGAGGACATTCCCGGTGTTTTCCGCGAGCCCTTGCCGCGAATCGGCTTGGATTCGCTACCAGAACAAGGCGCGTGGCTGCAGCCGTTCCGGCCGCTGTCCGCGTTGTTGACCTCTCGGCTGTAGGACAGTCGCGTGGTCGTTTGCGTTATTGCTTAGTCGTTGTTGTTGTAGTGAGGAGATCGAGTGTTCGCCTGGTGGGGCCGAACCGTCTACCGGTACCGATACATCGTTATCGGTGTGATGGTCGTGTTGTGTATCGGTGGCGGTATCTACGGCATGAGTCTGGGCAAACATGTCACCCAGAGCGGCTTTTACGACGAGGGCAGCGAGTCGGTCAAGGCGTCGCTGATCGCCGACGGCGCCTACGGCCGTGACACCTCAGGTCACATCGTGGCGATCTATACCGCGCCCGAGGGTAAAACCGTCGACGATCCGGAGTTCACCAAGAAGATCCTGGACAACCTCGACCAGGCGCAGCGGGACCACCCCGACGAGATCCTGCGGTCCATCGGTTACTTCAGGAGCCCCGAGTTACTGGCGAACATGGCCGACGCTGACAAGAAGCACGCCTTCATGTCGATCCAACTCAAGGGCGACGACGACGACACCATCCTGAACAACTACAAGAAGGTCAAGGACAGCTTCACCATCGACGGTGTCGATGTGAAGCAGGCCGGCCTTCAGCCGTTGGCCAACGAGCTCACCGGCACCATCGGCGTGGATCAGCAGCGCGCCGAGGTGGCAGCCATCCCACTGGTGGCCGTGTTGTTGTTCTTCGTGTTCGGCGGCGTCATTGCTGCCAGCCTCCCGGCCATCATCGGCGGCCTGTCCATCGCCGGCGCCCTGGGAATCATGCGGATGACCGCCGACGTGACCCCGGTGCACTTCTTCGCCCAACCGGTGGTCACTCTCATCGGCCTGGGCATCGCAGTGGACTACGGGCTGTTCATCGTCAGCAGGTTCCGAGAAGAGTTAGCCGAGGGATACGACACCCCGACGGCGGTGCGCCGAACGGTGATGACCTCCGGCCGGACGGTGATCTTCTCGGCGGTGATCATCGTGGCGTCGTCCCTGCCACTGCTGCTGTTCCCACAGGGCTTCCTGAAGTCGATCACTTACGCGATCATCGCCTCGGTGATGCTTGCCGCGGTGCTGTCGATCACGGTGCTGCCGGCAATCCTGGGAATCCTGGGCCCCAACGTCGACGCGTTGGGCGTCAACACGCTGCTGCGGGTGCCGTTCCTGCGTGATTGGCCGTTCTCCCGCAAGATCATCGACTGGTTCGCCGAGAAGACGCAGAAAACCAAGACCCGGGAAGAGGTCGAGAACGGCTTCTGGGGCAATCTGGTCAACCGGGTGATGAAGCGACCCGTAATGTTCGCCCTGCCGATCATCCTGATCATGATCGCGATGATTATTCCGCTCGGGAAGCTGTCCCTGGGCGGCATCAGCGAGAAGTATCTGCCGCCGACCAACTCGGTGCGGTTGGCCCAGGAAGAGTTCGACAAGATCTTCCCCGGCTTCCGCACCGAACCGTTGACCCTGGTCATCAAGAACAACGACGGCCAGCCGGTCACCGATCAGCAGATCGCGGAGATCCGCAGCGAGGCCATGGGCATCGCCGGATTCACCGACCCGGACAACAATCCCGACGCGTTGTGGAAGGAACGGCCCTATCTGGACGGGGCGTCGAAGGATCCGTCGGTCCGCGTCATCCAGAACGGTCTGGTGAACCGCAACGACGCCGCGAAGAAGATCAACGAACTCCGCGACATCACCGCACCCAAGGGCCTTTCGGTGTACGTCGGCGGCACCCCCGCCCTCGAACAGGACAGCATCCACAGCCTTTTCGCGAAGCTGCCGTTGATGGTGCTGCTGCTGATCACCACGACCACGATCCTGATGTTCCTGGCGTTCGGCTCGCTGGTCCTGCCGATCAAGGCCGCACTGATGAGCGCACTGACGCTGGGATCGACGATGGGTGTCCTGACCTGGATGTTCGTCGACGGGCACGGGTCGGGTCTGATGAACTACACCCCGCAACCGCTGATGGCCCCGATGATCGGATTGATCATCGCGGTGATCTACGGCTTGTCCACCGACTACGAGGTGTTCCTGGTCTCCCGCATGGTGGAGGCTCGTGAACAAGGCATGTCCACCACCGAGGCGATCCGGATCGGAACCGCGACCACCGGCCGGCTGATCACCGCCGCGGCGCTGGTGCTGGCCGTGGTGGCCGGCGCGTTCGTGTTCTCCGATCTGGTGATGATGAAGTACCTCGCGTTCGGCCTGCTGATCGCGCTCCTGCTCGACGCCACCATCGTCCGAATGTTCCTGGTGCCGGCGATCATGAAACTCCTCGGCGACGACTGCTGGTGGGCACCGAAATGGATGAAGCGGTTGCAGCACAAGATCGGGCTGGGCGAGACCACTCTGCCCGACGAGCGCAAACTCCTCGCGGCCCCGGAACCGGAGGTTGCCCTTGTGGGTGCGGCGGCCGCACCTGCCGGGCCGGTCAGCACGCCCCGCCAGCGGATCGCAGCCGTCGGAACGGCCGCCCTGCTCACCGAACCGGTCAGCGCCCCGGTTGAGGAGGCCCCGACCACCCGGTTCGCCAGCACCGCGGCCCGCGAGGACCGCGATATCGGCTCCTGGCTTGGCGAGCTTCGCCGCAAAACGGCCCCGAGGCGGCCGGCCGCTGCCGATCACGGCACGGATTCCGCCGAACCGACCAATGTGCTGGCCTCCGGGGAGCCCACCAACGTGATCTCCGCCCCTGATGACGCCACCAGGGCGATCCCGACCGCGAACACCGGGGACCCGCTGTCGGCGGAGGAAACCCGCGCGATCCCGGTGAGCCGGCCTCAGGCCGCCGACTCCGAGGTGGCCACCGAGCAGCTCAATGCCCGCGGCCAGCACAGCGGAGGCGGGGTCAGCGCGCAGGATTTGTTGCGGCGCGAAGGACGGATCTGAGCTAGCCGCGGGGATTCTCGTCGGACGGGAACTCGTCGGACCGAATCTCGTCGAACGAAACGGAGTCCGGCTCAGCCTGCACCAGGACGGCGCCCCCGCCGGGCGGTGCGGCGCCGGTGTCGGGGGCGACCAGCACCCGAATCGCGCTGTTGAGGAACGCCAGCACCGGAACCGCCAGCAACGCGCCGATGATCCCGGCGAGCACACCGCCGGTGGCCAGCGCCAGAACGATGGCCAGCGGATGGATGGACACCGCGCGCCCCATCAGCAGGGGTTGGAGCACATGGGCCTCCAACTGCTGCACCGCGATGATCAGTCCCAGGGTGATCAACGCGTAGATGAAGCCCTTCGCCAGCAGGGCCACCACAACAGCGAGGAACCCGGTGATGAGCGCGCCGATCAGCGGAATGAAAGCCCCTAGGAAGACCAACGAGGCCAGCGGCAGCGCCAAAGGAATACCGAGGATCGCCAGGCCGGTACCGATTCCGATGGCGTCGACCAGAGCCACCAGGAACGTCGCGCGAACGAATCCGATGAGCGAGCCGAAACCGGCTCGGCCCGCTTCCCGGACGCGGTCGCGGCTACCGGCCGGAACTATTCCGGTCAGGAATGTGTAGATGTTCCGCCCGCCGTAGAGCAGGAATATCAGAGTGAACAGCATCAGCAGTGCGCCGGTGACGATCTCGGTCAGCGTTTCCGCGGTCGACAGCGCGCCGGTGGTGAGTTTCTCCTGGTTGTCGCGCAGTGCTGTGACTGCGGAGTCGCCGGCACTGTCGATCTGCGCGCGACTGAGGTGCAAGGGTCCCTCGATGAGCCATTGAGTGGCGTTGTCGATGCTGCGGGTGACCTTGTCGGTGAGGCTCGGAAGACCTGAAACGAATTGACTCACAACGAAAGTGATGATTCCGCTGAAGACGGCGATGGAGGTCAGTAGCACCAGGGCGACCGAACCGCCACGTGGTGCGCCACGCCGGTCGAGCCAGTCCACGGCGGGCAGCAGCAGTGCGGTCAGGATCACCGCCAACGCCACCGGCACGACGATCACCTTCAGCCGCGCGATAACCCACAGAAGCGCCAGGATCGCCCCGAAAATCACCAGCAGGCGCCACGACCATGCTGCTGCCTTCCGCACGAACGGATCGACGGCGTCATCGTCACCGAGGCGGGGCGTAGCGCCGGTGCCGTTGCCGAGCATCCGTAGAGCCTAGCCAGCCGGGTGGAAGACCCAGGCCAAACCCGGTTGGATGGAAGACCATGACGACCAGCTCCGCTGAGCCTGCCGCGGCCACTACCCGGACCGCGGCATTGGCCTTCGCCGCCGACGCCGTCTGCGTGGTGCTGTTCTGCACGGTGGGCCGGCGCAACCACGCCGGGGCGGTGACGCTGGCCGGGGTCGCCGAGACGGCCTGGCCGTTCCTGGCGGGCCTGACCGCATCCTGGCTGCTGTACCGGGCCTGGCGTCAGCCGACGGCGGTGCGGCCGACGGGGGTCAACCTGTGGCTGAGCACCATAGCGATCGGGATGGGACTGCGCGCTGGGATCGGAGCCGGCGTGGCACTCAGCTTCATCCTGGTCGCCACCCTGGTAACCGGGGTACTACTGCTGGGCTGGCGGGCTGCCGTGACGGCACTGGCCGGACGCGGCGCCCGTTAGCCGCGCCGGTTACGGGGCGTCCGGAACCTCGAGGGACTGGTCGCCGCCGCAGCGGGTCCGAAGATCGGCCAGCGGTTGGCGGATGCCGGCAAGTTCAGCCTTGACCTGCGGGTTGGCATCGAGATACTGCTGGATCTGGCCGCGCAGGGTGTCCCGCGGAGTGCCTTCCAGTCCGGTGAAGAACGCATTGACGTCCGGGTGGGTGAACAGGTAGGCCGACGTGGCGGCGGACACCCCGGCGGCAACGCCGGCCAGGTCGGCCGCAGTGCAGTTCGGCGGGGCGGCCACGGCCGAGGGCGCCAGTCCAATCAGAAGGCCGCCGACAACCGCGCCGGCGCCCATCGTTCCCGCGATCACCCGGCGAGTAGTAAGCCTCATCCTCGGTCTCCTCATCCCGTATCAACTGTTGGGCCACATCCTAAGACAGCACCCGGCCTGGGTCGCTCTGCGGCTTCGCTGCCGGACCGTGTCGGGCCCTCGGATACCGCTGTCGGGTCGCTCTTCGACGGGGGTGTCGACCTACCTGCTGCGGTAGGCTCGCAGCCACGCAATTCGGTGTGTGACCGGGAGATGCGGGGAGAGCAGCCATCCAGCAGTTCATGATGCGACTGAGCGGCAGCCTGCGCAGACACCGGTGGCTGGTCTTCATCTGCTGGCTGCTGGCGCTGGTGCCGTCGGTGGCGTTGGCGCTGACCCAGTCCGGGAATCTGACCGGCGGCGGGTTCGAGGTGACCGGTTCCCAATCGCTGCGCGTCCAATACGAGTTGGAGGACCACTACCCGCAACTGGGCTCTTCCCCGCTCGCCCTGGTAGCCGCGCCGCGGGCCGACGCCACCTACAGCGACATGGCCGGGGCGGTCGCCCAGTTGGAGCAGGCTGCGCGCGAGGTTCCCAACCTCGAGGTGGTGCCCAACCCGGTCCAGCCCCCGCCGGCGCCGGACCGGCCGTATGTGGTTTCGCTGCGACTCGGGTTCAACAACACCGGCGCGGTGGACACCGCACGCCAGCTGCGAACCAAGGTCGGGGTTGTCGGTGATCAGCCCGGTCGGACCGCGGACGGTCGGGTCAAGCTCTACGTCATCGGTCAGGGTGCCCTCGGCGCAGCCGCCCAGACCAGCACCAAACAGGACATCGCCGCCGCCGAGCGCTGGAACCTTCCGATCGTGCTGGTCATCCTGGTCGCGGTGTTCGGCTCGCTCGCTGCGGCCGCCATCCCGCTGGCACTCGGTATCTGCACGGTCGCGGTGACCATGGGGGTGGTCTACCTGCTGTCGACGGTGACGACCATGTCGGTATTCGTCACCTCGACGGTGTCGATGTTCGGCATCGCCCTGGCCATCGACTATTCGCTGTTCATTCTCATGCGGTTCCGCGAGGAGCTGCGGGCTGGCCGCGATCCCCAACAGGCCGCCGATGCCGCCATGGGCACCTCGGGTCTGGCGGTTGTGCTGTCCGGTCTGACTGTGATCGCCTCGCTCACAGGCATTTACGTGATCGACACCCCGGTGCTGCGGTCGATGGCCACCGGGGCGATCCTCGCGGTGGCCTTCGCGGTGCTCACCTCGGCCACCCTGATCCCGGCGGTGCTGGCCGTTTTCGGGCGGGCAGCGGCCCGGCGATCTCCGCTGTTGCACTGGTCGCGCCGGCCGGAGTCCTCTCAGTCCCGGTTCTGGACGCGCTGGGTGCGCGCCGTCATGCGCCGGCCGTGGGCATCGGCGACGGCGGCCACGGTGGTTCTGCTGATCCTGGCCGCTCCGGCTTTCGGGATGGTGCTCGGCAACAGCCTGCAGCGGCAGTTCCCGTCCTCCCACGAGATCCGGGGCGGGGTCGCCGCAGCCGCCGAGGCTTTGGGCCCCGGTGCGCTGGGTCCGGTTCGGATCCTGGTCACCTTCCCCGAACCGGATGCCAATACCGCCCGCAACGCGCCGCTGTTGGAGGCAGTGAGCCGCGAGGCAGGGCAGGTGGTGAACATCGTCTCGGTGGCCCCGCCGGTGTTCGGCGACGACAACCGAAGCGCGCTGCTGTCGGCGGTCCTCGCGGTGGATCCCGAGGAGATGCGGGCCCGTCAGACCATCGATTGGCTGCGCACCACATTGCCGACGACACCGGAATTGCAGGAGGCTCCTGGTGTCCGGATCGACGTGGGCGGACCGACGGCGCTGATCAAGGATTTCGACGACCGGGTCGCCGCGACCCAGTTGTTGGTGTTCGTGTTCGTCTCCGTGATCGCCTTCGTGATGCTGCTCATCTCGATCCGCTCGGTGGTGCTGGCCCTCAAGGGTGTGCTGATGACCGTGCTGTCGGTGGCCGCGGCGTACGGCAGCCTTGTGGTGGTTTTCCAGTGGGGCTGGTTGGAGCCGCTGGGGTTCGAGCCGATCGCCTCCATCGACAGCACCATCCCGCCGCTGGTGCTTGCCATGACGTTCGGCCTCTCCATGGATTACGAGATCTTCCTGCTGACCCGGATCCGGGAGCGTTACCTGCAGTCCGGGGATACCCGCGACGCGGTTGCGTACGGGGTGGCAACCAGCGCTCGGACCATCACCAGCGCCGCCCTGATCATGATCGCGGTCTTCACCGGTTTCGCCTTCGCCGGCATGCCCCTGGTCGCCCAGTTGGGCGTGGCGTGTGCGGTGGCCATCGCCGTCGACGCCACGGTGGTGCGCATGGTGCTCGTTCCGGCGTTGATGGCGATGTTCGCCCGGTGGAACTGGTGGCTGCCCGGCTGGCTTGACCGCGTCCTGCCGTCGGTGGACTTCGACAAACCGTTACCCAAGCTGGAGGTCGGTGACGTCGTCGTCATACCCGACGACATTTCCTCGATCGCCCCGCCGGTGTCAGATCTGAGATCCGTCATGCGCGATGCGGCCCGGCTCAGGGATTTGGCCCCGGTGACGGTCAGCATCCTCGACCCACTTGCCTTCAGCGGTCGCGGCGAGCCATCCGGTAGCGGTGCCAGAAAATTGCCCGCGGAGCTAGCCGGCAGAACGCCGGTGGCGGCGATGCGGCGGTCCGGCACCGCCGCGACCGCCGATCGCCGCCGGGCTCAGTCGTCGCGAGGACGCCGGTCGGACGTCCCGCGGCCGGTACATCCGGTCACGGTGTGGCGAGGCCGGCTGGTGATCGCCCTGGATGCGCTGGAAACCCGGGGGGAATCCGCCGACGCCTTGCGCCGCAGCGGTCCATTGGAAACCACCAACGTCCAACTTCCCACCGGTGATCGCCTGCAAATCCCGACCGCCGCCGAGACGCTGCGGATGAAGGCGTTCCTCGTCCTGTGCCGCAACAGCCGGGCCGACTTCATCGACCTGGCGGACCTCGCCGACGCCATGGGCGTCGACAATGCCGCCGCAGTGCTGGCCGGCATCGACAGGTACTACAGTGCA
>NZ_JBILVF010000147.1:0-8723 GCF_044370595.1 Mycobacterium sp. | reverse complement strand
GTCCTGAGCGACTCTGGCTCGCGACCCAACTGGTTCGCCGGCTGGCCGACCCGATCCCGTCCGACGATGTCGACGATCAGCCGTTCGGCGCGGGGTCGTCAGCCGCGTGGGACAATGATCGGCGACGCTGCCTGTCGCTTTCGGTGGCGATCCTGGAGGAGGCCAGTTGACGCGCCCCCACGAACGGTCCGTCCCCGATACCCCCGTCGAGTTCTGGCCCACCTCGTCGATCCGGGCTGCGCTGCAGAGCGGAGACATCACCGTCTGGCAGCGGATTGTCGTGGCCGTCAAGCGCGACCCGTATGGCCGCACCGCCCGCCAGGTCGAGGAAGTACTAGAATCTGCTGCGCCGTATGGTGTTTCACACGCTCTGCATGAGGTGTTAACCCGAGCGCGTAGTCATCTGGAGGCCAATGAGCGCACGGAGGCTGCAAGGCATGTGCAGATCCTGCGAACGCGGTCGGGTCTGAGTAATGAGGAGTTCGCCTCGCGGATCGGGGTCAGTCGCGAGGAGTTCGCCGCCTATCTGAATGCCACGGTGAGCCCGGCGGCGTCTCTGATGATCCGGATGCGACGCCTCTCTGACCGGTTCGCCAAGATTCGCGCCCAGCAGGCCCAGGGGGCGACCACCACGGAACCCGACGATGAGTACCCCGAACCAGACTGAACTGCGCGACATCCTGCGCGACACCCGCACGGTCGCCGTCGTCGGGGCCTCAGACAACCCGGCCCGGCCGAGCCACGACGTGTTCGGCTACCTCGCCCGGCACAGCCACTTCGAGCTTTACCCGGTCAACCCCAACGTCACCGCGGTCGACGGCATCCCGGCCTACTCCAGGCTGGCCGACCTGCCGGTGGTCCCCGACATGGTCGACGTGTTCCGGCGCTATGAAGATCTGCCTGCGGTGCTGCTGGAGATTCTGGAACTGAATCCGCACCCTAAACACCTGTGGCTGCAACAAGGTTTGTGGCACCAGCAGGTGGCCGAACAGGCCCGCGCCGCAGGATTGACGGTGGTCATGGACCGCTGCCTGAAAGTGGATTACGCCCGACTGGTCAGCGCGCGTTGATCGGAGCGACGTCCGCTACCAGCCACCGGCCGTCCTGCTTGGACAGAGCCACCCGCAATGCGAGCACGGCACTGCTGGGCTGCTGTCCGGGTTCGGTCTGAGTTCCGCGCATCAGTACGGCCACCGTGGCCGCCGACGGGGCAAGTGTCTCCAACCCCGCTGAAATGGTCTTGGCCTCAGCGGTTATCCGCCGTTTGGCCATATCGGCTGTGACCGGGCCGAATTGGCTTTTGAACGCTTCGGCGCGTTCGGGTGTCATCGCGGCGGTGGCCCGGTCGAGTGCCGAGGCCGGGTCGGCGGGGTTGAAGGCGGCGGTGGCCTCGGCGACCTCTGCGGCCAGTCGGACCACTTCGGTGGTGTCGCCGGTGAACTGCCGGTCCGGCAACGTCCACCGGGTATAGCCGACCACCGCCGCTGCGGCTACGACGGCAGTCGTCATCCCGACCACCGCCAACCGCAGCGCCGGAGTGTCGTCGTCGGTTCCCATGGTCACCGAATCACGCCGGTAGAGAACGACGTTCAGGATCACAGCTTGGACGATGAGCAGGCACAGGATCGAGCACACCGACACCCACCACAGCGGCCAGCCGAGCATCAGACCGATCATCAGCAGAGCACCGATGGCCGCGCCCGGAGCGGCGACATCGAAGGCCAGCACTCGGGCCAGGTTCCTCATCGCAGCGACTCCAACCGGGTGATTCTCGGGGTGCCGTCCACCTCGGCGACACCCAGTCGCAGGTTCCATCGCACGGTGGTGGCCTTGCCGCTGGCGTTCTCACTGACCGATGTGGCCACCACCAACACGGTGTCGGTGCGGGAGGCCAACTCCGCGGGCAGCGCGGCGGGCGCTGCGGGACGCTGTCCGGGCTGTTTATCCAGTTCGGAGTGGATGACCTCCATCGACACCGACTCGACCTGGCCGGTGGTCTTGGCCTGCAGGGTCTTGACCACTTCGCGGTAGGGGGCGATCGACCCCTCGAATCCGGTATTGAGTTCACCGACAGTTCCGTCCCGAAGCCGCACCATGCTGGCCTCGACGTTGTCGGTGTTCATGTTGATCAGGATCCCGGTCCACGCGGCAGCGGCCTGTATCACCCGCGCCTGGTAGTCGCGGTCGGCCTCGGCGGTGCGGTGTCCGGACCACAGCACCGCGATCAGCGCGGCGGCGGCGACTGCGACCACGGCCAGCAGCGCAGATGCCACCCCGAAACCGGAGAACAGGCTCGCGGACCTTTCCGCGGGCGGGCCGGCCGGGCTGAGGGGTTGGCTCTCGGTGTCGGGCTCGGACATGCAGGGGAGGCTACCGGCCCGGGGAAGCTGGCCCGGCGGGCAGGAGCGAAGCGACCCGGGGAAGCTGGTAAGCATGGTGGCGTGACAGTAGACACCCAACGCTCCGGGATCGACTTGGCCCACCTCGATCCGGCGGTCCGCCCGCAGGACGATCTGTTTGGACATGTGAACGGCCGCTGGCTGACCGACTACGTGATGCCTGCCGACCGCGCCACCGACGGCGCCTTCCGCCAGTTGTACGACCGCGCCGAGGAGCAGGTTCACGAGATCATCACCCAAGCTGCCGAAGCCGTCGGCGCGGAAGGGTCCGACGAGCAGCGCATCGGCGACCTGTACGCCAGTTTCCTCGACGAACAAGCCGTCGAACGGCGCGGCCTGGGGCCACTGCTGGAGGAGATGGCTCTGATCGACCACGCACCGGACCTGCAGGCGCTGGCCGTGACGCTTGGCCGGTTCCAGCGCACCGGCGTCGGCGGTGGGGTCGGCCTGTATGTCAACACCGATTCCAAGGACTCCTCCCGCTACCTGATGCACGTCAGCCAGTCCGGCCTGGGCCTGCCCGATGAGTCCTACTACCGCGACGATCAGCACGCGGCGATCTTGGGCGCCTACCCGGCCCACATCGCAGCGATGTTCGCCCGGGTTTTCGGTGGGACGGCCGACGCGTACGTGCAACGGGCCGGACGGATCGTGGCGCTGGAGACCAAACTGGCCGCCGAGCACTGGGATGTGGTGCGCCGCCGCGATGCCGACCTCAGCTACAACCTGCGGACCTTCGCCGAACTGCCCGACTGGGCGCCCGGCTTCGACTGGTTCGGCTGGATCGTCGCCATGGGTGCTGCACCAGAAGCCGTCTCGGAAGTCATTGTGCGCCAGCCCGATTACCTCACAGCCTTCGCAGAGTTGTGGTCGAGCCAGGACTTCGCCGATTGGCAGGACTGGGCACGGTGGCGACTCATTCACGCCCGAGTGTCGGTGCTGACGACCGATCTGGTGGAGGAGGATTTCGCCTTCTACGGCCGTATCCTGACCGGTACGGAGCAGATCCGGGAACGGTGGAAGCGGGGCGTCTCCCTGGTGGAGAGCCTGATGGGCGACGCGGTCGGCCGACTCTATGTCGAACGCCATTTTCCCCCGCAGGCCAAGGACCGGATGGACGTCTTGGTGGCCAACCTGCGCGAGGCCTACCGGGTCAGCATCAGCGACCTGGAGTGGATGACCCCGGCCACCCGTGAGCGCGCGCTGGACAAGTTGGACAAGTTCACCGCCAAGATCGGCTATCCGGCCAAGTGGCGTGACTACGCAGCGCTGGTTATCGATCGGGATGATCTGTACGGCAACGTCATTCGGGGTGCGCAGGTGGCTTCGGACCGTGAACTGGCCAAACTCGGCGGCCCCGTCGACCGGGATGAGTGGTTCATGACACCGCAGACCGTTAACGCCTACTACAACCCTGGCATGAATGAGATCGTATTTCCCGCCGCCATCCTGCAGCCACCGTTCTTCGACGCCGACGCCGACAATGCCGCCAACTACGGCGGGATCGGTGCGGTGATTGGTCACGAGATCGGCCACGGCTTCGACGACCAGGGCGCGAAGTACGACGGCGACGGGCACCTAGTGGACTGGTGGACCGATGAGGACCGCCGGGAGTTCGGCGTTCGCACCGGCATGCTGATCGAGCAGTACGACGCCTTCATACCGCGCGATCTGCAGGACCGTCACGACCCGCCGCGGGTGAAGGGTGCATTCACTGTCGGGGAGAACATCGGTGACCTCGGTGGGCTGTCGATCGCGCTGCTGGCCTACCGGCTTTCCCTAGGCGGCCAGTCCGCACCGGTGATCGACGGGTTGACCGGTGTGCAGCGCGTGTTGTTCGGTTGGGCTCAGGTGTGGCGCACCAAGTCGCGGCCCGCCGAGGCGGTGCGCCGACTGGCTGTCGACCCGCACTCCCCGCCGGAGTTCCGCTGCAACGGCGTCATCCGCAACATCGATGTGTTCTACGAGGCTTTCGACGTCAGCGAGGACGACGCGCTGTACCTGGAACCGCAGCAGCGGGTCCGCATCTGGAACTGACGCGTCAGTACAGGGTCCACTGCCAGTCGTCGGCGCCGTCCGGCTTGGTGTAGAGCCCGCCGCCGGAGTTCTTCACCACGACCGGGTCGCCGCTGCCGAAGTTGTCGTAGAACCACTTGGCATTGGCCGGGGAGAGGTTGATGCACCCGTGGCTGACGTTGCGCACACCCTGGTCGCCCACCGACCATGAGGCGCCGTGCACGAAGCCGCCGCTGTTGTCGATGCGGACCGCCCACGGCACCTTGATCTTGTAGCCGTACTCCGAATTGATCGGGACTCCGTAGGTCGAGGAGTCCATCATCAACTCGGGGAACTTCTCGAGCACGTAGTAGGTGCCGTTCTTGGTCTCGTGGATGCCGTTGTCCATCCCCATCGAGATCGGCATGACCTTCTCCACCTCGCCGTTGCGGGTGACCGTCATCTGCTTGGTGTTGTCATCGATGGTGGCGACCACTGCGTCACCAACCCGAAAGCTCGACTTCGCGCCACTGGCGTCGATGGTGACCAGGGTGCCGGCCGGCCAGAAGTCGTAGGGCCGCCACCGCACCTGGGTGTCGGTAGTCCAGTAGAAGGTGCCGGGCACCGGCGGATTGGACGCGATGTGGATGGCCTGCTCGGCCATCGCACGGTCGGCGATGGGGCGCTGGAAGTCAATGATGATCGGCTTGGCCACACCGACCAGCGCGCCGTTGACCGGATTGAAGCGTGGCGGCGCGAAGACCGGGTCACCGGTGTAGGGCGAGTTGTTCTGGCCCCTGACGGTGCTGGTGTTGGTGCTCGATTTAGGCACCGATGCCGGACCACCCGCGGGGTTCTTCGGGACCACCGGTGTCGGGGCCGCGGCGGGAGCCGGCGCGGCGGGAGCAGCGGGAGCCGCGGCGGGGGCCGGCGCAGCCGGGGCTGGGGCCGGAGCGGGCGGCGGGGGCGCCAGGAAGGGCGGGGGCACCAGGTCACCCGGCAGGGGCGGTGGCGGCGGCGGCAGCACCACCGGGGCAGGCTCGACGGGGGGTGGCGGAGGCGGGACCGGATCAGCCCACGCCGTACCAGTGCCCAGGCCGGTCATACCCACCACGCACAGCGCAGTAGCCAGAACGCCTTTGACCCGCATTTTCGAACTCCTCCACTTGCTTGTTGTCGTCCCAGTGTTACACAACGTCGGCAGTGCTCCCCCCCACGCTCCACCCAACGCAGCCACCCGGAAACATGCTGACCTGTGCAAATGATCGGCCCCGGCGTGACAAGCGTTACTCCCTGCTGGTCACACCCTCGACGGCGAAGAGGTCCCTGCTCAGCAGTACGCACGTCAGCGCGCCGGCGACCAAAAGACCCGACGCGGCGAGCATGACGGCCTCACCGGTTCGCTCGAAGAGCAGCCCGCCGACCAGTGAACCGGCCATGATGCCGATCTGAAACGCTGCGACGTAGAGCCCGGAGGCGCCGTCGGGATCCTCCGGACAGTGCCGCATGGCCGCGGATTGCAGCATCGGCGGGACTGCGGTAGCCGTCGCCCCCCAGGCCACCACGGCGACGATGCCGATCAGCAGCGTCGCGGCGGTACTGCGGCCGGCGAACCCCAACCCGGCCAGCAGTGCGAAGACCAGCGTCAGGCCGGCCAGGCATCCGACGATCGCGGCTTTCGGGCGACGGTCGCCGGGGCGGGCCAGCAGGCCCATCGCGGTCAGCCCCGCAATGCCGTACGCGGCCAGCAGCAAGGCCAAATTGGGTCCGCCGACCCCGACGATGTCACGGATGATGACGACGATGAAGGTGTAGGAGATGAAGTGGCCGGTCACCCCGACCAGCGTCAGGACACACATCGTGACCAGGCGCCGGTTGCTCAGGTCCCAGACCCGACGGCGCCCGGACGCGGCGTCCGGGGCGGGCACGGCCATCAGCGGCAGCGTCAGCCTGGCGGCGATCAGCACCGCGGCGGCTGCCACGGTGATCGCGATGACGGCCAGCCGCCAGCCCCACAATTCGCTCATCGCCGCGGTCAACGGGCTGCCGACCACCAGCGCAAGTCCAGTGCCGACATACACCGCCATCGTCGCGCGGGCGGCATGCGTGGCGGGAACCATCCGCGCCCCGATCGGTGCGATCACCGACCACATCAGGCCGTGGGTCAGCGCACACAGCACCCGCCCCCCGGCCAGCACCGCGAAGGTCGGCGCCAGGGCGGAAATCACCTGCGACACGGTCAGACAGACCAGGGTGAAAATGAGGGTCCGTCGGCGCGGCCAGGACGCCGTCAATCGCACCAGTGGCACGGTGGCCACCGCCGCGACCAGCGCGTAACTGGCCAGCAGCGTGCCTACCATCGCCTCGCTCACACCCAGGTCGGCGGCGATCGCCGGCAACGCCCCCACCGGCATGATCTCGGCGGTCACGTAGACGAAGGCCGCAGCGGCCAGTACGGCCAGCGCAAGCGCGACCCGTGGTGTCCAGGGGCCGGGGCGGGCGGGGGCGGAAACGTCGAGTGTCATAGCGGTGCCGAAAAGGCGCTCACCACGTTATCGGCTACCAGCGACCCGAATAGCCCCGCCACGCGCTCAGGACCGCACCAACCGGGCGATCGCCGCCGAGGCCTCCGCGATCTTCTTGTCGGCCTCCGCACCGCCGGCCGCGACGGCATGGCTAACACAGTGGTTGAGGTGCTCGTCGAGAAGTCCGAGAGCCACCGATTGCAGGGCACTGTTGACGGCGCTGATCTGGGTGAGGATGTCGATGCAATACTTCTCGTCGTCGATCATTTTGGCGACACCTCGCACCTGGCCCTCGATGCGCCTCAGGCGCTTGGCGTAGTTGTCCTTGCTGGCCGAATAACCCTGGGTCGTGTTCCCGGTTTCTGCCGCGCCGGCGGTGGTCATGCGGGACACCCTACCGCATACCCGGTGGGGGTATCGTGGCGATTTCCGCGGGCACCGCGAGCAGGCATACTGATCGGCGTGACTGATTCCCCCGATCTCAAGCCCCGCAGCCGCGACGTCACCGACGGCCTGGAGAAGACCGCCGCCCGCGGAATGCTGCGGGCGGTCGGTATGGGCGACGACGATTTCGCCAAACCGCAGATCGGCGTCGCGTCGTCGTGGAATGAGATCACCCCGTGCAACCTGTCGCTGGATCGGCTGTCCAATGCGGTCAAGGACGGCGTCTTCGAGGCCGGCGGTTTCCCGATGAAGTTCGGCACCATCTCGGTCTCGGACGGGATCGCGATGGGCCACGAGGGCATGCATTTCTCGCTGGTGTCGCGTGAGGTGATCGCCGACAGCGTGGAAACCGTGATGCAGGCCGAACGAATGGACGCCATGGTCATGCTCGCCGGGTGCGACAAGTCGCTGCCCGGGATGATGATGGCCGCTGCACGGCTTGATCTCGCCGCAGTGTTCCTCTACGCAGGGTCGATCCTGCCCGGTTTCGCCCGGATGTCCGACGGCACCGAACGCGAAGTGACCATCATCGACGCCTTCGAAGCGGTCGGTGCCTGCGCGCGGGGCCTGATGTCGAGGGAAGACGTCGATGCCATCGAGCGGGCCATCTGCCCCGGCGAGGGCGCCTGCGGCGGCATGTACACCGCCAACACGATGGCCAGTGTCGGTGAGGCGCTAGGTCTTTCACTGCCGGGCAGTGCCGCCCCGCCGGCCACCGACCGGCGCCGTGACGGCTACGCCCGTCGTAGCGGCATCGCCGTGGTCGAACTGCTGAGACGCGGCATCACCGCCCGCGACATCCTGACCAAGGAGGCGTTCGAGAACGCCATCGCGGTGGTCATGGCCTTCGGCGGATCCACCAATGCGGTGCTGCATCTGCTCGCCATCGCCCATGAGGCCAAAGTCGAACTGTCCCTGGCTGATTTCAGCAGGATCGGTGCCAAGGTGCCGCATCTGGCCGACGTTAAACCGTTCGGCTCGCACGTGATGAACGACGTCGACCGGATCGGCGGGGTGCCGGTGGTGATGAAAGCACTGCTGGACGCCGGATTGCTGCACGGCGACTGCCTCACCGTGACCGGCAAGACGATGGCCGAAAACCTCGCCCACATCGACCCACCCGATCCCGACGGCAAGGTGCTGCGCGCGCTGAACAATCCCATCCATCCCACCGGCGGGATCACCATCCTGCACGGCTCGCTGGCCCCAGAGGGTGCTGTGGTGAAGTCAGCGGGCTTCGACTCGAGCGTCTTCGAAGGTACGGCAAGGGTTTTCGACGGCGAGCGCGCGGCGATGGATGCCTTGGAGGATGGCACGATCACTGCCGGTGACGTGGTGGTGATCCGCTATGAGGGTCCCA
>NZ_JBILVF010000066.1:0-17742 GCF_044370595.1 Mycobacterium sp. | reverse complement strand
TGCACGGCTTGCAGATCCATCGCGGCTTCGCCGCGCCGTGACGGCGGCAGTCCGCCCACCACCTCGGGGGTGAATCGGGGCAGCGCGAAGGTGTCGGCGAAGGTGTCCAGATCGGCCTGGTCGAATCCGTCGAACGCGAACACGACCACGGTGGAGCCCTTGCCGGTGAACCCGGCGGCCCGCAGCGGCTCGATGTTGTAGGTGCGCAGCAGTGCCTGCGGTGTCAAGGCCTGCCCGGGTACCTCTCGCGGCAGCTGCCAGCGGGTCTTCTCGCGGTGTGGGGTGTACCCGAGGATCCGGCCGAGTTCGGTGACCTCAGCACGCAGCGCAACCGGCACCGCCGGTTGCTGCGGCGAGGCATAGAAGACCTGGCCCTGCCGGCCCTGGTAGTCGTGCACCTCGACACCGAAGGCGCCCGCCACCGACGCTGCCGGCCCCTCGATGAACGCCCACTCATCGCCGGTGTCCCAGCGCACCGCCAGCCCGTGCTCACCCGCCCAGCTGATGAGCGAACCGGGCCGGGAGGCAGTGCGCAGCGCAGCCGTCACCTGCACGTCGCTGTCGCGGGCCGGGCCGAGATCGGTGGAATCCGCCAGCAGATTCGCGTACGGGCCCGCGATCGAACTCGGTGCGCCCCGAAGTGGGTCCTCGTCGACGGCGACCAGAGCCGCGGCGCTGACGGCGGCCAGAGCGGCCGCCAGCAACGCCTTCCGGCCGCTGATCCTCCCCGGCATCCTCAGTGCACCCTCGCTAATGGCGTCATGATCGGGGATTCCCTTCTGATACGCGCCCGTGAGGTGACTGTAGATGGTCGCGACCGGGGCCCTTAACCTGAGCGGTGTGCGACTGCTTACCGTCCTGCCGATCCTGACGGCTGTCCTGGCCCTCGCGGTTGTGCTGCGACCGGCGGCCCGCCGCTTCGTCTGGCCGGTGGTGGCGTTAGCGGCGGCCAACGTGGTGCTGACGCCGTTGACCAGCGGGGAGTGGTTCTACCAACGCGCCGAGGACGCCTCCTACAACCGGGCGGTGGCCGACGGTGACTTCACCGGTTTCGACCGGCTGATGGCCGGCCACGACCCGCATCTGCTG
Source organism: Mycobacterium sp. (assembly GCF_044370595.1). Lineage (GTDB taxonomy): Bacteria > Actinomycetota > Actinomycetes > Mycobacteriales > Mycobacteriaceae > Mycobacterium. The sequence goes on along the minus strand of NZ_JBILVF010000066.1, from coordinate 16,653 downwards.
CCGAGGATGGCCGCCATGGCGGTGGCACTGCTGGTCGCCCTCGTCGGTGTAGCGGTGCTGCGGGCCCGCGCCAACGGGGGCGCGTCCGTCTCGACGGCGACGTGGGCCGCGGCCGCGGGCGTGGTCTTGCTGGCCGCGACGGTCAGTCTGGTGCAGGGCGTCCTGCTGCTCGTCTGAGGCGCTCGTGCGGCTCAACCCGTCACTGGTGAATCGGGTCGATCCAGCGCACCGTCTCGGGTTCATCGGCCACCGAGTCGATGTCGAGGTTCACCACGACGGTCTCGTTGTCGCTGCGCACCAGCACGCATTCGAGTGGCTCATCGGTCGAGGCGTTGATTTCCTGATGCGGCACGTAGGGCGGGACGAAGATGAAATCACCGGGGCCGGCCTCGGCGGTGTACTCCAGCCGCTCACCCCAGCGCATCCGCGCGCGCCCTTTGACGATGTAGATGACGCTTTCGAGCTCACCGTGATGGTGCGCGCCGGTTTTGGCGTCGGGGTGAATGGTGACCGTGCCCGCCCAGATCTTCTGCGCCCCGACCCTCGCGGCGTCGATCGCCACCGATCGGTCCATCCCGGCCGTCATCTGAGTCGTCTCGCAATCCAGCGCGCCCGTTGGGATGACCCGCACCCCGTGGTGCTTCCAATCGTGGCGGCCTGCTGATTTCACGTGTCGACTCCTGGTTGGGCTCCGATGAAACGTATTCGACGGCCCCGATTCCAGGGAGCCATTCCGGGTATCGGGATCGTGAGCCGAGTCGTCTCAACGGCCGAACCCGACACGACCCCACAAACCGCAGCCTCCCGGCCGGGGTTTGTCGGTGGGTCGTGGTGTCATCGCTGACATGACCGCCCCCGAGGATCTGCTCCGCCCCGACCTGCGCGGCACGGTGCGCGTGGTGGGTGGTCCGGGCACCGGCAAGACCACCCGGCTGATCGACGCTGCGGTGGCCCACATCGCCGCCGGTGCCGATCCCGAGTCGGTGCTGCTGCTGACGTCCGGCCGGTTGACCGCCGCCACCCGCGGGGCGCTGACGGCGCGGTTGCTCGCCGCGGCCCCGGCCGACCTGCCGGTGGTGCGGGAACCGCTGGTGCGCTCGGTGCACAGCTACGCCTTCTCGGTGTTGGGCAAGGCCGCCGAGCGGGCCTGGGATCCGCCGCCCCGGCTGGTCACCGCCGCCGAGCACGACGGCACCATCCGGGAATTGCTCGCCGGGGACCTCGACGACGGAGGGCGCGCCTGGCCGCGGGAGCTGCGGCCCGCCCTGAGCACCGCCGGCTTCGCCACCGAACTGCGGGATCTGTTGGCGCGCTGCGCTGAACGCGGGCTCGACCCGACCGCTCTGCAGCGCCTCGGCCGGGCCTCGGGCCGGCCCGAGTGGGTCGCCGCCGGCCGGTTCGCCCAGCAGTACGAGCAGGTGATGCTGCTGCGCGCTTCGGTCGGCACCGCCGCGCCGCAGGCCACCGTGCCCGCGCTCGGCGCCGCGGAACTGGTCGGGGCCGCCCTGGACGCACTGGCCGCCGACCCCGAACTGCTGGCCGCCGAGCGGGCCCGGGTGCGGGTCCTGCTCGTCGACGACGCCCAGCACCTTGACCCGCAGGCCGCCCGGCTGGTGCGGGTGCTGGCGGCCGGGGCGCAACTGGCGGTGCTGGCCGGTGACCCCAACCAGGCGGTCTTCGGCTTCCGCGGCGCCGACCCTGAACTTCTGCTCGACGGCGACGACGTGCTCACCCTGACCCGCTCGCACCGCTGCGCCCCGGCCGTCGCCCGGGCCGTCGCCGGGATGGCCGCCGGGTTGCCCGGCACGGCGTGGCGGACGCTGGACGGCGCCGACAGCGGCGCGGGCGGCGCCGGCGGCCAGGGAGTGGTCACCGTCCGGGTCGCCGACTCCGAGCACGCCGAGTCCGCGGCGATCGCCGATGCGCTGCGCCGCGCTCACCTGGTTGACGGCCTGGCCTGGTCGCAGATGGCGGTCATCACCCGATCGGCGTCGACGGCGGCGGCGCTGTGCCGGGCGTTGACGGTGGCCGGGGTTCCGGTCGACCAGCCCCCGGTCGGCGGGCCGATCGGTGAGCAGCCCGCCGCCCGGGCGCTGCTCACCGTGCTGGCCGCCACCGTCGGCCGGCTCGACACCGAGCAGGCCGTCGCACTGCTGACCGGGCCGATCGGCCGGGTCGACCCGGTGTCGCTGCGCCAGCTTCGCCGATCGTTGCGCCGCGCCGCCGCGGACTCCGACCGCCCGGTCGGCGAGTTGCTGGTCGAGGCCCTCACCGGACAGTCCCCGCAGCTGCCGCCGACCCTGGCCGGCCCGGTTAAGCAGGTGCGCGCGGTGCTGGCCGCCGCCGCCCGCAGCCACCGCAGCCACCGCGATCCTCGGTTCACCCTGTGGCAGGCCTGGGAGCGCAGCGGCCTGCAGCGGCGCTGGCTTTCCGTCGCCGAGCGCGGCGGCGCCGACGGTGCGCTGGCTGACCGCAACCTCGCCGCGGTCACCGCCCTGTTCGACCTCGCCGACGCCTACGTCACCCGCACCACCGGGGCCTCGCTGCCCGGCCTGCTCGACCACCTCGCGGCTCTTCAGCTGCCACCGGTCCTCGACGTCGCCCCGGCCGGCGGGACGGTGGCGGTGCTCAGCCCGCACGGCGCGCTGGGCCGGGACTGGGAGTTGGTCGTGATCGCCGGCCTGCAGGACGGGTTGTGGCCCAACACCACTCCGCGCGGCGGGGTGCTGGGCACCCAGCGGCTGCTGGACACCCTCGACGGGATGGGCGACGAGGTCTCGGTGCGCGCGCCACTGCTGGCCGAGGAGCGCCGCCTGCTGATCGCCGCGATGGGCCGGGCCCGGCGCCGGCTGCTGATCACCGCGGTCGACAGCGACACCGGCGACCAGGCCTGCCTGCCGTCGCCGTTCGTCGCCGAACTGGCGGCGCTGGCCGGCGGCACCGCCGGCGGCGCACCGCCGCCCGCCCAGCCCGCCCCGCCGGTGCTCGCACCGTCGGCAGTGGTGGGCCGGCTGCGCGCCATGGTGTGCGCCCCGCCCGGGTCCGTCAGCGAGAGTGAACGGCTCTGTGCAGCAGAGCAACTGGCCCGGCTGGCGGCCGCGGGCGTGCCCGGCGCCGATCCGGCGACCTGGCACGGCCTGACCGAGGTCAGCACCGAGGAGCCGCTGTGGAGCGACAACGAGGACTCCGGCCACACCGTCTCGCTGAGTCCCTCGACGCTGCAGACCCTCACCGACTGCCCGCTGCGCTGGCTGGCCGAACGCCACGGCGGCACCGGGGTGCGGGCGCTGAACTCCACCCTCGGGTCGCTGGTGCACGCGCTTGTGGCCGACTCCACCAAGACCGAGGCGCAGCTGGGCGCGGAACTGGAAAACCTCTGGGCCGCTTTGCCGTTCGACGCCCCGTGGTATGCCGCCAACGAACTGGAACGCCACCGCGCGATGATCGCCGCGTTCATGGCGTGGCGGGCGGCCACCCGCCACGAGCTCACCGAGGTCGGCACCGAGGTGGCCCTCGACGGGGTGATCGCCGAGCCGGGCGACGGCCAGCCCGGGGTGCGGGTGCGCGGCCGGATCGACCGGCTCGAGCGCGACGCGCAGGGCCGGCTGGTGGTCGTCGACGTCAAAACCGCCAAGAGCCCGGTCAGCAAGGACGACGCCCAGCAGCACGCCCAACTCGGGCTCTACCAACTGGCGGTGTCCGCCGGGGTGCTGCCCGACGGCGACCAGCCCGGCGGCGGCCGGCTGGTGTATGTGGGCAAGCCGTCGGCCAGCGGTGCCACCGAACGCGAGCAGACCGCGCTGGGCGCCGACGACACCCCGGGCTGGCATGACGCGGTGCGCACCGCCGCGGCGGCCACCGCCGGGCCGCGGTTCGTCGCCCGGGTCAACGACGGCTGCACGCACTGCCCGCTGAAGCCGTCCTGCCCGGCCCACGCCGCCGGGGAGCCGTCATGACGCACAGCCCCGCCGAACTGGCTGCCGCCCTTGGTCTTCCGCAGCCCACCGACGAGCAGGCCGCGGTGATCGCCGCACCGCCCGGTCCGATGGTGGTGGTCGCCGGCGCCGGGGCCGGCAAAACCGAGACGATGGCCGCCCGGGTGGTGTGGCTGGTGGCCAATGGCTACTCAGACCCCGGGCAGGTGCTGGGCCTGACGTTCACCCGCAAGGCCGCCGGGCAGCTGCTGCGGCGGGTGCGTTCCCGGCTGGCCCGGCTGTCCGGCCACCTCGGCGAAACCCTGGACACCCCCACCGGCAGCCCGCTGGTCAGCACCTACCACGCCTTCGCCGGGTCGCTGCTGCGCGAGTTCGGGCTGCTACTGCCGGTCGAACCGGACGCCCGGCTGCTCAGTGAAACCGAGCGCTGGCAGCTGGCCTACGAGGTGGTCGCCAGCCACCCCGGGCTGCTGCCGCTGGACAAAACCCCCGCCGCAGTGACCGCCATGGTGCTGCGGCTGTCCGACGAACTGGCCGAACACCTCGTCGACACCGCCGCGCTGCGCGACACCCACCGCGAACTGGACCGGTTGGTGCATCACCTGCCGGCCGGGCCGCGGCAGCGCGGCGACGGCCCCAACCGCCGCCTGCTCGACATGCTCGACACCCAGACCGACCGGGCGGCGCTGGTCCCGCTCATCGATGCCCTGCACGCCCGGTTGGGTCAGGCCAAGGCGATGGACTTCGGATCCCAGATGGCCGCCGCCGCCCGGCTGGCCACCGCCCGCCCGCAAGTCGGCGAGCAGCTACGGGCCCGCTACCGGGTGGTGCTGCTCGACGAATACCAGGACACCGGGCACGCCCAGCGCATCGCACTGTCGGCGTTGTTCGGCGGCGGCGTCGATGACGGTCTGGCGCTGACCGCCGTCGGTGACCCGATCCAATCCATCTACGGCTGGCGCGGCGCCTCGGCCACCAACCTGCCGCGGTTCACCACCGACTTCCCGTTGAGCGACCGATCCGCGGCGCCCACACGGGAACTGCGCACCAGTTGGCGCAACCCGCCCCGGGTGCTGGACCTGGCCAACGCCGTCTCCGACGCGGCCCGCCGGCGGTCGGTGGCGGTCCGCCCGCTGCGGGCCCGCCCGGGCGCCGAGCCCGGCAACGTGCGGTGCGCGCTGCACCGCGACGTCGCCGCCGAGCGGGACTGGCTGGCCGATCAGATCGCCGGCCGCTACACCGCGGCCGCGCAAGCGGGGGAGCCGCCGCCCACCGCGGCGGTGCTGGTGCGCCGCAACGCCGACGCCGGCCCGATCGCCGCGGCGCTGTCCGCCCGCGGCGTCCCGGTGGAAGTCGTGGGACTGGCCGGCCTGCTGTCGATCGCCGAAGTGGCGCAGGTCATTTCGATGCTGCGGTTGGTGGCCGACCCGACCGCCGGCACAGCCGCCATGGAGGTGCTGACCGGCCCGCGCTGGCGGCTCGGTGCGCGGGATCTGGCGGCGCTGTGGCGCCGGGCGGTATTGCTGGAGGAACGCCGGCCCGTCGAGATGTCGGCCCGGCAGATCGTCGACGCCGCCGCTGACACCGACACCCCCGCGCTGGCCGACGCGCTGGCCGACCCGGGCCCGGCCGAGGCCTACTCGGTACCGGGCCACCGGCGGATCAGCGCCCTGGGAACCGAACTGGTGCGGCTGCGCGGCTTCCTGACCCACCCGGTCAACGATCTGGTCGCCGAGGTGCGCCGCCTGCTCGGGGTGGACGCCGAGGTCCGCGCCGCCGGGGCCGGACCCGAGCACCTGGACCGCTTCGGTGACGTCGTCGCCGGCTACGCCGAACGCCCGGGCGCCGACGTGACCGGCCTGCTGGCCTACCTGGATGCCGCCGCGGTGGTGGAGAACGGTTTGGCCCCGGCCGAGGTCGGGGTTGCACCCGGCCGGGTGCAGGTGCTGACCATTCACGCCGCCAAGGGCCTGGAGTGGCAGATCGTCGCGGTGCCGCACCTGAGTGCCCGGGTGTTCCCGTCGACGGCCGCCAAGCGGACCTGGCTCACCGACCCGGCTGACCTGCCGCCACTGCTGCGCGGTGACCGGGCCGACACCGAGCACAGCGAGTTGGGTCGGCACGGCGTCCCGCTGCTGGACACCGCCGCGGTCACCGACCGCAAAGCCCTCGAGGACGTCATCAGCGCCCACCGCGATCAACTGCTGGCCCGCCGCACCGACGAGGAACGCCGGCTGCTCTACGTCGCCCTGACCCGCGCCGAGGACACCCTGCTGCTGTCCGGGCATCACTGGGGCGCCACCGAGTCCAGCCCGCGCGGCCCGTCGGACTTCCTGGTCGAGATCCGCGGCATCATCGAGACCACCGGGTGCGGCGAGATCGCCCACTGGGAACCCGAACCCGCTGACGGTGAGCCGAACCCGTTGCGGGACAACACCATCGAGGTGCTGTGGCCGGCGGATCCGCTGCGCGGCCGGCGCGGGCAGGTCGAGTACGGTGCGCAACTGGTCGCCGCTGCGATGGCCGGGACGCTGGACGAGGCGGGCGCGGGCGAGGGTGCCGTGGCCGGCGATGACGCCGACGATCCGCACGGCTGGATCGCCGACGTCGACGCGCTGCTGGCCGAACGGGCCCGCGCCGCGCAGCCACCGCCGCGCCCGCTGCCCACCACACTGTCGGTCAGCGCGCTGGTCGAACTCGACCGCGACCCCGTCGCCGCCGCGCGTCGGCTGACCCGGCGGCTACCCGCCCGGCCCGACCCGCACGCCCTGCTGGGCACCGCCTTCCACGACTGGGTGCAGCGCTTCTACGGCGCCGAGCGGCTCTTCGACCTCGACGACCTGCCCGGCGCGGGGGAGGCGCAGAGCGCCGACAGCGAGCAACTCGACGCCCTGCAGGCCGCGTTCACCGCCTCGCGGTGGGCGGCGCGCACCCCGCTGGACGTCGAGGTGCCCTTCGAGCTGGCCCTGACCCAAGCCGGCACCACCGTGATCCGTGGCCGCATCGACGCGGTGTTCGCCGACCCCGACGGAGGCGTGACGGTGGTGGACTGGAAGACCGGCGAACCCCCCACCGACGCGGCAGCCCGCCGGCACGCCGCGGTACAGCTGGCGGTCTACCGGCTGGCCTGGGCGGGGCTGTCCGGGCGCCCGGTGGATCAGGTGCGGGCGGCGTTCCACTACGTGCGCTGCGGGCGCACCGTGGAACCCGAGGTGCTCTACGACGCCGAGGACCTGGCGACGCTGCTGAACCCGGCCGACCCCGGGCTGAGCCCCAGCCCCAGCCCCGGCCTCAACCCCGACGCGGAGCGTTACGCCGGATCGCCAGCGCCCGGGTGATCATCGGCAGCTGCATCGGCAGCCGGGCCAGCGCCGCAGCCTTCATCGGCAACGGCTTGTCCTTCCACAGCCGCACCATGTTCAGGTTTGCCGGGAACACCGCCAGATACAGCAGCGCCGCGGCCAGCGCCCCGGCCCGCCGGGTCCGCGGCACCAGCAGCATGGCGCCCACACCCACCTCAGCCACCCCGGAGGCATAGGTGTAAAAACGCGGGCTGCCGGGCAGTTCGGCGGGCACGATGGTGTCGAAGGGCTTGGGCGCCAGGAAGTGGCCGGCGCCGATTCCGATCAGCATCGCCCCCATCCGGTAGGCGGGCCGCTGGCTCACAGGTTCGCTCGAAGTGTTGGGCATGGTTTCATAATGGCGGTGTGGTGGCGATTGCTCGGCGAAACGGATCAGGTGAACTGATGACGAGCGCTCGTGCCTAACCGCCGGCTGCGGCGTCAGCTCGACGCAATCGAAGAAAACCTCACCACCAAACCGGACTCGGCGCTCGTCGACCACCTGCGCATCCCGGACAAGTTCGTCCCTCCGGGCCGGCGCATCGCCCGCCGCCTGCTCTACGCCTTTCTGGTGCTCGCCGCCGCAGTGCTGGTGGTCTACCTCGAGCGGGACGGCTATCGCGACATCGGCAGCGAACCGACAACCCTGAGCCTGCTGGACTGCATCTACTACGCGACCGTGTCGTTGTCGACCACCGGCTACGGCGACATCACCCCGGTCACCGATCACGCCCGGCTGATGAACGTCCTGCTGATCACACCGCTTCGGGTGCTGTTCCTGATCGTCCTGATCGGCACCACCGTGGAGACCCTGACCGTCGCCTCGCGGCAGGCCTTCAAAATCCAGCGTTGGAGGAACACCGTGCGCAACCACACCGTCGTCGTCGGCTACGGCACCAAGGGGCGCACCGCGGTGTCGGCCATGATCGGCGACGGCGTTCCGCCGGCCGAGATCGTCGTCGTCGACACCGACCAGGCCTCGCTGGACCGGGCCAACGCCGCCGGCCTGGTCACCATCCGCGGCGACGCCAACAAGTCCGATGTGCTGCGGCTGGCCAGCGCCCAGCACGCCAAAGCCATTGTGGTCGCCACCAACAGCGACCCGACAGCGGTGCTGGTGACCCTGACCGCCCGGGAACTGGCGCCGAAGGCCACCATCATCGCCTCGGTGCGCGAGGCCGAGAACCGTCATCTGCTGCTGCAATCCGGCGCGGACTCGGTGGTGGTGTCGTCGGAGACCGCCGGCCGGCTGCTGGGTCTGGCCACCTCCAAGCCGACCGTGGTGGAGATGATCGAGGATCTGCTCACCCCGGACGCCGGCCTGGTGATCGCCGAGCGGGGTGTCGAACCCAAGGAGGTCGGCGGCTCGCCGCGGCACATTCCCGACATCGTGCTCGGGGTGGTGCGCGACGGCCAGTTGTTGCGGGTCGACGACGCCAAGGTCGACGCGTTGGAGTCCACCGACCGTCTGCTCTACGTCCGCTCCGCTGACGTGGACTGACCCGCGTGAGCTTCCGACTGCGCAACATCCCGCTGCTCTCCCGGGTCGGGGCCGACCGCGCCGACCACCTGCGCACCGACGTCGACGCCGCCCGGCAGGGATGGGTACAGGCGGTGCTGCTTCGGGTCGATGAGCGCAACCAGGTCCTCGTCATCGACGGGCAATTGGTGCTCACCCCGGCCGCCGAACTGGGTGACACCCCGCCGGCCGAGGCGGTGTTCCTGGGCCGGATGCCCGACGGCCGGCACGCCTGGGCGGTGCGTGCGCCGCTGCAGGCCCCCGACGGGATCCCGGCCCGCGCGATCGACCCGCGCCGGGCCGGAGTGCGGTTCGACGACGTCGCCGCCCAATTGGTGGCCGGTGCCCTGGCGTTGCTGAATTGGCATGACACCGCGGGCTTTTCACCGTCTGACGGCAGTCCCACCCGGCCGGTCCGGTCCGGGTGGGCGCGACGCAACCTGCTCACCGGGCATGAGGAGTTCCCCCGCGTCGACCCGGCGGTGATCTGCCTGGTGCACGACGGGCACGACCGCGCGGTGCTGGCCCGTCAGGTGGTGTGGCCGCTGCGGCTGTTCTCGCTGCTGGCCGGGTTCGTCGAAGCCGGTGAGTCGTTCGAGACCTGCGTCGCGCGCGAGATCGCCGAGGAGATCGGCCTGACCGTCACCGACGTCACCTATCTGGGCAGCCAGCCGTGGCCGTTCCCGCGCTCACTGATGGTCGGCTTTCACGCCGTCGCCGACCCCGAGCAGGAGTTCGCGTTCAACGACGGCGAGATCGCCGAGGCGTCCTGGTTCACCCGCGATGAGGTGCGCGCCGCTCTGGCTGAAGGCGACTGGAGCAGCGAGTCGACCTCGCGGCTGCTGCTGCCCGGTTCCATCTCGATCGCCCGGGAGATCATCGAGTCCTGGGCGTTCGCCGACTGAGCAGCGCCCGCGGCTACGTGGCAGCGCGCGAAGCGGTGCCGGGTGTGCCCACCTTCGCGCGACAACGGTGGTAGCGCGCGGAAACCGGTGCCGCTTGTGCCCGCCTTCGCGCGACAACTCCGGACGTGTCGGCGCCCCGTGTCATGGTGGCCGGCATGGACGCTTCGCCATCGCCGCCATCGCCGCCATCGCCGCCATCGCCGCTATCACTGTCAATGACGTCAACGCCGCTTCTGTTGCGCAGCACCGATTTGCGCTACGTGCTCACCCGCATTCTTCAACTGCACGGTCCAATGACGGTGGCCGAACTCGTCGCCGAGTTACATCGCTGGGGGTTCACCGTCGCCGGTCGGCCGTCCAAGACCGTGTCGGACACCCTGCGGTGGGAGATGCGCCGCGACCGGGTTCGCCGCCGCGGTCGCGGCCGCTACGCGCAGGGGGCCGTCCCGCGGTCGACCGCACACCGCATCATCACGAGGGTCCAACTACTGCTTGACGAGGTGTTGTCGCGCGAAGGCGGGCACCGACCACTCTTCCCGGACTGAACGGGGTCTCCGGACTGACATGCCCCAACCCGGCAAATGGGCCCAACGGGCCCGAGCTCCGATCAGCCGTAAACCAGCCAGGGGATCTGCGGCCGGTTCGCCGGCGGCGCCTTCGTTCCCGGCGTCGCGGCGATCGACACACTGCCGTTGGTCTGGCAGGTGGTCGCGTCGCCGGAGGTGCGGCAGGTCTCGCGCTGCGCGCTTGCGGTCGGGGCAGACACCATCGCGGCCGCCACCATGCCCACCGCCGCCAACGCGAATTTTCCTCTAACAGTCATGGTCTCGTCTCTCAGCAGCTACGGGCAATTGGAAATCAGGACAACCGAATCCGGACTCATCGGCATATTGGCGGCCGCGGCCCGGGCGAGCGCATCCAGGCGAGCAGCCTCGATGGTCGGCCCGGCCCCGCCGGCATTGACATTGGTGCGGCCGTCGGCCAGCGAGACGATGCACAGATTGTCGTTGGTCACCATGTCGGCCGAGCAGTTCACCCCGCCGTCGGCCTGACACTGCCCGACCAGGCTGGCCGTGGCCTCCTGGGCGGTGTTGCCGAACGCGTCGTAGCCCACCTCGACGTTGCGGCCACCGACACCGTCACCGAAATCCTCGAAGGTGCCGCTGCCGACCGCGGCGAACATGCCGCCGTAGGAACCCGGCGGACCAGGCGTGTCGTCGACGACGCCGGGGGGGCCACCCGCCCATGCGGTGCCCACCGAGATCCCGACAGCGGCAAGACCCACGCCCAACGCGGTTACTACCCGAGTGCTGATCATGGCGGTAACCATAGCCGCCCCGATCGCACTCACACTCCCAGCTTGGCCTTGACGTCTTTGAGGCTGGGATTGGTCAGCGCGCTGCCGTCCGGGAACTTCACCGTCGGCACGGTCTGGTTGCCGTCGTTGACGCTCATCACGAAGTCCGCCGCGTCCGGGTCGTGCTCGATGTCCACCTCGGTGAACGCGATGCCCTCGGACTTCAGCATCGTCTTGAGCCGACGGCAGTAGCCGCACCACACCGTGGAGTACATGATCAATTCCGAGCCGCTCATAGCAGGAGAACCTATCGTGTCCGGCCCGGCTGCCAAGATGGACGCCATGCTGGGCGGCCTGGACGACGAGCAGCGCGAGGCGGTGCTCGCCCCGCGCGGCCCGCTGTGCGTGCTGGCCGGGGCGGGCACCGGAAAGACCCGCACCATCACCCACCGGATCGCCCATCTGGTGGCCGACGGGCACGTCGCCGCCGCGCAGGTGCTGGCGGTGACGTTCACCTCACGGGCGGCCGGGGAGATGCGCAGCCGGCTGCGGGGCATGAACGTCGCCGGGGTGCAGGCGTTGACCTTCCACGCCGCCGCCCGCCGCCAGCTGTCCTACTTCTGGCCGCGGGTGGTCGGCGACACCGGCTGGCAGCTGCTGGACAGCAAGTTCGCCGTCGTCGCCCAGGCCGCCAACCGGGCGCGGTTGCAGGCTTCCACCGACGACGTGCGCGATCTGGCCGGGGAGATCGAGTGGGCCAAAGCCTCGCTGATCACCCCGGAGACCTACGCCGCTGCGGTCGCCGAGAACGCCCGCGACATCCCGCTGGACGCGGCGAAGGTGGCCGCCGTCTACGCCGGATACGAGGCGCTCAAAGCCAACCGCGACGGGGTGGCGCTGCTGGACTTCGACGATCTGCTGCTGCACACCGCCGCGGCCATCGAGAACGACCGGGCGGTGGCCGGTGAGTTCCGGGACCGCTACCGCTGTTTCGTCGTCGACGAATATCAGGACGTCACCCCGCTGCAACAGCGGGTGCTCGACGCCTGGCTCGGCGACCGCGACGACCTCACCGTCGTCGGCGACGCCAACCAGACCATCTACTCGTTCACCGGCGCCTCACCGCGCTACCTGCTGGATTTCTCCCGGCGCTTCCCGGAGTCGACGGTGGTGCGCCTGGAGCGTGACTACCGCTCCACCCCGCAGGTGGTGTCGCTGGCCAACCGGGTGATCGCCGCCGCCCGCGGCCGGATGGCCGGGTCCAAACTGCACCTGATCGGTCAGCGCCCGCCCGGCCCGGAGCCGACGTTCCGCGAGCACCCCGACGAGGTCGCCGAGGCCGCCGGGGTGGCCCGCGCCGCCAAGCAGCTCATCGAATCCGGCACGCCCGCAGCCGAAATCGCGGTGCTCTACCGCATCAACGCCCAATCGGAGATCTACGAGGAGGCCCTCACCGGGGCCGGTATCCCGTTCCAGGTGCGCGGCGGGGAGGGCTTCTTCTCCCGCCAGGAGATCCGCCAGGCGCTGGTGGCGTTGCAGCGGGCGGGGGATCGAGGAGCCTCCGGCGGGCAGGAGCGCAGCGACTCGGGAAACGATCACGGGCCACTACCGGAACTGGTGCGCGAACTGCTCGAGCCGCTGGGCCTGACCGCCGAGTCGCCCACCGGTGTGCGGGCCCGGGAACGCTGGGAAGCGTTGCGCGCCTTGGCCGAATTGGTCGACGAGGAGGTCGCCGCCCGGCCCGACCTGGACCTGGCCTCCCTGGTCGCCGAGTTGCGGGTGCGTGCCGACTCCCGTCACCCCCCGACGGTGCAGGGTGTGACGCTGGCCTCGCTGCACGCCGCCAAGGGCCTGGAGTGGGACGCGGTGTTCCTGGTCGGCCTGGCCGACGGCACCCTGCCGATCTCCCATGCTTTGGCCCACGGCCCGGACAGCGAGGCCGTCGAAGAGGAGCGCCGCCTGCTCTACGTCGGAGTCACCAGGGCCAGAACGCATCTGGAGCTCAGCTGGGCGCTGGCCCGCGCCCCCGGGGGCAGGCAGGGCCGCAAGCCGTCACGGTTCCTCACCGGCATCGCCCCGCAGGCCCGCGCCGCTGCCGCCGACCCGGCCAAGCCGCGCCGCCAGCGCGGTGCCACCCCGCGCTGCCGGGTGTGCAACGCCCTCCTGACCAGCGCACCGGCAATCATGTTGCGGCGCTGCGAAACCTGTTCGGTGGACATCGACGAGGAACTGCTCGCCCAGCTCAAGGAATGGCGGCTCAACATCGCCCGGGAACTGAAGGTCCCGGCCTACGTGGTGTTCACCGACAACACTCTGATCGCCATCGCCGAGGCGCTGCCCGCCGACGACGCCGCGCTGGTCGCCATCCCCGGCATCGGGGCGCGCAAACTCGAACAGTTCGGCGCCGACGTGCTGGGGTTGGTGCGCGCCCGCCGCTGAGGCTCAGGCGATGCCCAGTTCGCGGGCCGCGGCGTTGGCCGCCCGTGCACCGGAGATGCGGCGCAGCATCAGCAGTCCGTCCAGCACGGCCACCGTCGCCAGCGCCTGCCGGCGGCGCTCCGCAGCCGAGGGCGCGTCGATCCGCGGTTCGATCCAGTCCACCCATCCGCTGAACAGCAACGGGACCAGCGAGGCATACGGTTCATCGCCCGCGCTGGCCAGACCGACCACTTCGAAGAACACCGCGAACACCGGGTCGGCGGCCGGGCAGGCCAGAGCCGGCCAGGCGCGCCGCCGAAGGTCGTCGACTGGGATCGCGGCGTCGCCGAACGCGCCCGCCAGCGTGCTCTGCAATTGCCCGCCCAGCGCGCCGATCACCGCGGCGATCATCTCGTTCTTGGTGGGGAAGTAGTAGACGACGGTGCGGTCGCTGATGCCCAGGCTCTGGCCGACCGAGCCGAACGTCACCGACCCGATCCCGGCGGTGGTCGCCAGCTGGACCGCCGCGGCCAAGATGTCGTCCCGGGAGTGCTTGTAGCCCACGTCTTGAGCGTAGTGGCCGCCCGATCTACACTAGTTTGTAGTAGTCACTACAAATTAAGGGAGTCCACCATGGATGAACGCAGTCGCGGCACCGCCGTCACCGGTCTGGTGGTGGGTGCACTCGTCGCACTGTCCTTTGCGCTCCTGATCAGACTGCTGTCGCCGTCGCTGCTGCTCGAAACACACTGGCGGGTCATGGTTTACCTGGCCTGTGCGCTGGCGGCCCCGCCCACGGTCTGGTTTCTGCAGTGGGTCGCCAGGATGCGCCGACTCGATCAGCAGGCGGTGTTCACCTGGGCGGTGGCCGGCGCCATGACCTTCGACGGTCTGGCGATCGGCTTCGTGCCCGGGCTGTACGGCCAGACCGGCCAGGCGCTGGCCTGGGTGGCCTCGGCGCTGCTGTTCGCCTTCGCCAGCCTGATCCTCGCCGGTCAGGTGATGCTCGGACGGGTGGTGCCCGCGACGGCGGGCTAGCGCTAGCCGCCGACGCTCACCGTCGGCGGGCCGAAATAAATCAGTTGTGCCCCGAGGCGGTGGGCCGATACTCTGCTTTCATGTTGTTCGCCGCCGCGCATCACGCCGCCGCTACCGTGTCCGTGGACAGGAGCGCGCTTCAGTAGGCGACGAACCCGATTTCCAGGCCACGGACAGATGAAGTCCGTGGCCATTTTTTATGTCCGAGAAGAGATTCCACGAGAGAGGTGAACCCGATGTCCGTCGCCGAAACCCTGCTGCCGTGCCACGCCGCCGACCCGGACCTGTGGTTCGCCGAGGACCCGGCCGACCTGGAGCGGGCCAAGGCGCTGTGCGGGGACTGCCCGGTGCGCCGGCAGTGTCTGGCCGCCGCGCTGGACCGCGCCGAGCCCTGGGGGGTGTGGGGCGGGGAGATCCTCGAACGCGGAACGGTGTTGGCCCGCAAGCGGCCTCGCGGCCGTCCGCGCAAGGACGGGATCGCTGCGTGAGTGCTGAGGGGCGCAGTCGCTCAACGGGCTGACCGCTCACCGCCACGCGGCGTCCATCACCTCAGGAGTCGAGGCCGGATCAGGCCTAGATCACCGGCTCGGGTTCGGCATAGCCGGGGATCAGCGCCTCGGCCAGTTCCCGCACCGCCACGCGGCAGTCCAGCTGGCAGGAGATCGCGACGTTGGAGGCGATCACCCGCAGCGGGATCGCCAGTTCGGCCGGCAGGTCCATCTGCCGGGCCATCTTCAGTTGCTGAGGGGCGCGCTCCATATTCGACTGGGCGTGCTTCTGCAGCCACTTGCGGGTGTAGTGGAACACCGGCACCGACACCGGCTCGACGTACTGGGCCAGCATCTCGTCGATGGCCTCGATCGACAGCTGCTCGCCCTTGCGGATGAAGCCCACCTTCTCCATCGTCGGCAGCAGCAGGTCGTAGTTCTTGTGCTGGGCCAGCCGGATCATGATGCCCATCTCTTCGGGCAGGCCGTTGGGCAGCGGGGCCACCGCACCGAAGTCGATGACGACCATGCGGTCGTCGTCGCGCAGCATGAAGTTGCCTGGGTGGGCGTCGCCGTGCATCATCCCGACCCGCGACGGGGCGTCGAAGGTCAGCTCGAAAAGCCGTGCACCGGCCAGATCCCGTTCCTCCCGGGTGCCGGCTCGGATAATCTCCGCCAGCGGCTTGCCGTCGATCCACTCGCTGACGACGACCTTGGGTGAACTGCCCACGACGTGGGGGATCGCGAAATGCGGATGCCCCTCGTAGGCCTTGGCGAAGGCCCGCTGGTTGTTGGCCTCCAGCCGGTAGTCCAGTTCCATCTCGGTGCGCTCGACGAGTTCGTCGACGACGCTCTGCACGTCAGCGCCGGGCGCGATTTGCTTGAGCACACTGGTCAGCCGCCGCATGGTCTTCAGGTCGGCGCGCAGTGCCTCATCGGCGCCCGGGTACTGGATCTTGACGGCCACCTCGCGGCCGTCGGCCCAGATGCCCTTGTGCACCTGCCCGATGCTGGCCGAGGCGACCGGTGTGTCATCGAACTCGGCGAACCGGTCGCGCCACGTGGTGCCCAGCTGTCCGTCGAGAACCCGGTGCACCTTGGCCGCCGGCATCGGCGGGGCGTCCTTCTGCAGTTTGGTCAGCGCCTCCCGGTAGGGCTCGCCGAACTCCTCGGGGATGGCCGCCTCCAGCACCGAGAGCGCCTGGCCTACCTTCATGGCCCCGCCCTTGAGCTCTCCGAGCACGCTGAACAGCTGGTTGGCGGCCTTCTCCATCAGCTCGGCGTTGACCTCGTCCTTGGACTTGCCGGTCAGCCGCTTGGCCGCACCCAGCGCGGCGCGCCCGGCAATGCCGACCGGGATGCTGGCCAGCTTGGCGTTGCGGCGTGCGCTGCCGCGCTTGATGTCGTCGTCAGCCACGCCCCCATCATCCCCGACGGACGTGGCGGGTCAATGGCGCGGTGGGAATCGTCACCGGGCTGCGTTGCCTGGGCTGCGGTGCCCGGGCGCGGGTGGCGCCCGTGTTCCGGCGGGTGTGACTGTTGCCCGCCTTCGCGCGACAACGTCCGCGCGTGGGCTCGCGGTGCGCCGGAACCGGAGGACTGGATGAGGTGCGTTCCGTCATTCGCCGTCCCCCTCTGGGAGGTTGTCGCGCGAAGGTGGGCGCAGGTCACTACCGCCCGGGTGCGGGGGCGGCCCGGCCGGGGGGCCGACG
>NZ_JBILVF010000065.1:0-17747 GCF_044370595.1 Mycobacterium sp. | reverse complement strand
GTCGGTGGCCCCGATGTTGAGTCGCCCGAACAGTTTCTGGCGGTGGTGCAACCCGACGTAGATGAAGAACTCGTAGACCGCGTCGGTCACCACCCGCACGACCCTCTGGGTGGCCGGGAAACGCGCGAAGATCCGCCTGATCCGCTGCGGGAAACGGATGTCGACCTTGGGGACCACCCAGATCGCGGTGCGTTGAAACACCGTCAGGTCGGCGGCTATCTCCGCCAGCTCGGGGATCAACTGCACCCCGGTGGCGCCGGTGCCGATGACGCCGATCCGTTTTCCGGTGGCGTCGAAGCTGTCATCCCAGTCGGTGGTGTGGATCACCCGGCCCGCGAAACTGTGGATTCCGGGGATCTCCGGGAGGTGCGGCTGGGACAGGAACCCTGTCGCGGTGATGAGGTAACGCGCACTGAGGGTGGATCCGTCAGCCAGTGCCACCCGCCACAGGTCGACCTCCTCATCCCAGCGGGCTCCTTGCACGCAGACGTTGAACCGGATGTGGCGGCGCACGTCGTACTTGTCGGCGACGTCGTCGGCGTACTGCTTGATTTCGGCCCCGGTGGAGAACAGTCGCGACCAGTTCGGGTTGGGCTCGAAGAAGTAGGAGTAGGTCGTGGTGGGGACGTCGACGGTCAGGCCGGGGTAGTGGTTGACGTACCAGGTGCCGCCCAGATCGTCCTCGCGGTCTAGGAGCACGAAGTTCTCGAAGCCCAGGCGTTTGAGCTGGATGGCCGCGCCGATACCCGCGAAACCGGCCCCGACGATGATGACGTCGTAGTGCTGCTCGGTCATGGACCGAAACGGTACCGGACTCAGCTCCACGAACCGATCCGCAGCGCGGCTTCCACGGCCATCGCCGGGACATCGAGGACTTTGGCCCCTTTGTGGACGGCCAAATCGTGCCGGGCGCCGCTGACCTCGACGATTGCGGTTGGCCCCGGGATCAGCGCGGTGGCCGCCCGCAACTCCGACAGGGACCCGAACGGGTCGGAACTGCCATGGGTGAACACGGTGGGCACGGTGATCGCGGGGAAGTGATCCATGCGCAGCCGTTCCGGCTTACCGGGCGGGTGCAGGGGATAGGAGAACAGTGTCAGAGCGGCCAGCGGGCCCGGTTGGGAGGCGGCCACCATCGACGTCAACCGGCCGCCGTAGGAGTGACCGCCGGCGAGCACCGGGCCTGCCGTCAGCGCGCCGGACACTGCGATGGCCTCAGCCACCCCAGCCAGATCTGCCTTCGCTGACCCTGACGGCGGTCCCTTCGGCCGGCGCCGCCGGTAGGGAAGGTTGTAGCGCACCGCGAGCCAACCGCGTTGCGCCCACCGGTCGCAGAGTCCGATCAGCAGCGGGGATTCCCGACTCCCGCCGGCCCCGTGGGTGAGCACCACGACACCGTGCGCCGGACCGTCGGGGTGGTGTGCCACACCGTCGATGTCGGCCAGGCTCATGTCGTCTGCAAGCGGAACAACGCCGACACCGGCCCGTGCCCGCCGCCGAGTGGGTAGGCGGCCCGCAGGCATTCGGTGACCCAGGATTTGGCGAACGCGACCGCCTCGGGCATCGGGTAGCCGTGCGCGAGGGCACAGGCTGTCGCCGCGGCCAGGGTGTCCCCGGCGCCGTGGTCGTGCACCGTGTCGATGCGGGGAGCGTCGAACCGGTGAAAATCGGCACCGTCGTAAAGCAGATCGGGGCTGTCGGGGGCCGAGCGCAGATGCCCGCCCTTGACCAGCGCCCACCGTGGCCCCAGATCGTGCAGCGCTTTGGCCGCCGCGCGCTGCGTCGGCGGGTCGACGACGTCGATACCGACCAGCAGACGGACTTCGTCGAGATTGGGGGTGACCAGGCTGGCCAGCGGGAAGAGTCGGGTTCGCAGGGTGTCCAGGGCGGACGGGTGCAGCAGTGGGTCGCCGTGCATCGAAGCGCACACCGGGTCGACGACGAACGGGGTGGTCCCCGTCAGGCCGAGATCACACCAGGTTCCTGCGACCGTCTCGATGATCTCCGCTGAGGCCAGCATCCCGGTTTTGGCGGCCTGGATGCCGATGTCGGTGACCACGGCTTCGATCTGGCCAGACACCACGTCGGTGGGGATCTCGTGAAATCCCTTGACCCCCAGTGAATTCTGCACGGTCACCGCAGTGACAGCGACGACTGGATGCACTCCCAGCATGGTGAAAGTCCGCAGGTCCGCCTGCAGTCCGGCGCCGCCACCGGAATCGGATCCGGCGATGGTCATCACCCGGACCGGGGTCTGCGCCCGCGGTGTCAAAGGCAGAAAGTTCACAGATCCTCCCTACGCCGGCATTACCCGGTCAGGTTCGACGGTCGACGGCCGGTGCTAGCCGTCCTCTCAGCGCGCTTGCGGTGCGCTCCCGTGTGCCTCCGCTGTTCACCGTAGCAGTGCCCCGAACTCCCGGCGGGCGGGTAATTTCGCTTCTGTGGCTGCCGAACTGACCAACCGCCAGATCGTGCTGCGCCGCCGGCCGGTGGGCCTGGTGGGCCCAGAGGACACCGAACTCGTGACCGTCCCGGCCCCGCGACCGGCGGACGGGGAGGCGCTGTTGCGAACCACCTATGTCGGTCTCGACGCGGCGGTCCGGACCTGGCTCAACAACCAACCCGGCTACCTGCCGCCGGTCGCACTCGGCGAGGTCATCCGGGCCGCCGGGGTCGGTGAGGTCGTCGAATCACGCTGCCCGGCATATCAAGTGGGCGATATCGTCACCACACTGACCGGATTCCAGGACTATGTGATCATCCGCGACGACGTGTTCAGCACGGTCATTCCGGGCGAGAGCGACCAGCGCGCCATCATGAGCGTGTACGGCTCGGGCGGGGCGACCGCCTATTTCGGGATGATGGAGGTCGGCCGACCCAAGTCGGGGGACACCGTCGTCGTCTCGGCTGCGGCCGGCGCCACCGGGTCGATCGCCGGGCAGATCGCCAAGATCGCCGGGGCGCGGGTGGTCGGCATCGCCGGCGGTCCGCAGAAGTGCAGGGCCGTCGTGGAGGACTTCGGCTTCGATGCCTGTATCGACTACAAATACGACGACCTACCGGCCGCCCTCAAAGAGCACTGCCCGCGCGGGGTGAACGTCTACTTCGACAACGTCGGCGGCGAGATCCTCAACGCGGTGCTGGGCCGGTTGGCGCCCAACGCCCGGGTGGTGTTGTGCGGAGTCATCTCCAGTTACCTCACCGGTGCGCATCCGGGGCCGTCAAATTACGTCAACCTGCTGGCCAAAACCGCAACGATGCAGGGCTTCAACGCCTTGCAGATGTGGGACCGCTTCGGTGAGGCGTTCGCCGATCTGCACCGTTGGGTCGGTGCGGGCAGACTGGTCCACCGCGAGACCGTCTTCGACGGACTGGAATCCTGCGTGGACGCCCTCAACGGGCTGTTCACCGGCGCCAACATCGGCAAGATGCTGGTCAAGATCGGCTGATCGAATGCGTGTCGGGATCGTCGGAGCAGGCATCGCCGGGCTTGCCTGCGCCCACGGTCTGGTGCGGCGAGGTCACGATGTGGTGCTGTTCGACAAGGGTCGCGGGCCCGGCGGCCGGATGTCCACGCGCCGGATGCCCACCCCGAGGGGGCTGGCGTACTTCGATCACGGCGCGCAGTACTTCACCATGCGGGACAACGACTTTCGCTCCCAGGTGGATGCCTGGATCTCTGACGGCATCGCTGCGGCTTGGCCCGCCGCCGGTCCCGAAGCATACGTCGGCGTGCCGGGGATGAACTCCCCGGTTCGCGATCTCGCCAGCAGGCACCAGGTGCACTGGTCAACGCGGGTGACGTCACTGCAGTGGCACCGCCATGGGTGGCGTCTGAGCGTTGAGGGCGGCGACAGCCATGATGTGGACCTTGCAGTGATAGCGATCCCCGCCGAGCAATCCGCTCTGCTGCTCGCCAGCACCGCTCCCGACCTCGCCGCCCGGGCCGGCATCGTGGTCAGCGATCCGTGTTGGACAGTCATGGCGGCGTTCGGTGAACCCGTTGCGGGCGTGGCGGATTGCTGGCGGGCAGACGCCGGGGTCGACAACGGGGCCGATGGCGCCATCGGCTGGGCCGCGCGCAACAGTGCCAAGCCGGGGCGCACCGGACCGGAAAGCTGGGTTCTACAAGCAACACCCGGATGGTCGCGACGCCACCTCGACGCCGATCCGGACGGGGTGATCGAGGGTCTGATCGCCGAGTTCTCCTCCGCACTGCACGTCCAACCGCCGGACCGCATCGCCGCTGCCGCCCACCTGTGGCGCTTCGCCCGCTGCGCGCCCGGCGGCCCGGGACCGTTCTTCGATGCGGAACGTCGCCTCGGCGTGTGCGGTGACTGGCTGGTCGGGCCGCGGGTCGAATCAGCCTGGCTCTCCGGTGCGCGTCTGGCCGAACTGGTGGCTAGCGCAGGTCGATGAACACCGGGGCGTGGTCACTGGGCGCACCGATGCGGTCCTTGCCGCTCTTGCGTTCGTCGCGGACGATCTCGGCGTGCACCACTCGCCGGGCCAGGGCCGGTGAGGCCAGGATGAAGTCGATTCGCATGCCCTGCCGTTTGGCGAACCGCAACTGGGTGTAGTCCCAGTAGGTATATGTGCCGGGCCCGGATGTGAAGGGCCGGACCACATCGGCGAAGGACTCCTCGATCCCCGCGAAGGCGGCGCGTTCGGGTGCGGTGACATGCGTACTCCCGCGAAAGACGTCCATATCCCAGACGTCCTCGTCACGGGGGGCGATGTTCCAGTCGCCGACCAGTGCGATCTGTGCCACGGCGTCGCCGGAGAGCCAAGACAAAGCGGTATTGCGCAGTGCGGCAAGCCATTCCAGTTTGTAGGTGTAATGAGGATCGGTCACGGTGCGGCCATTGGGCACATACAGACTCCACACCCGGACCCCTGCACAGTTCGCCCCGAGTGCGCGCGCCTCGGCAGCCGGCGCGGCCTTGCCCCCGCCCCACACCGGTTGGCCGGGGAAGCCCACCTGCACATCGTCGAGTCCGACGCGGGAGGCAATCGCCACGCCGTTCCACTGGTCGTGTCCGCAGTGCACCACCTCATATCCAGCACCCAAGAACGTCATCGCCGGAAACTGGTTGTCAGCGCACTTGGTCTCCTGCATCGCCAGCACGTCGACGTCGGCGCGCTGCATCCAGTCGACCACCCGGTCCACCCGGGTACGGATGGAGTTGACGTTCCAGGTCGCTATCCGCAGCGTGCTCATTGCTCCTCTAATGCCGGTTCCTCTAGTGCCCGAACGGATCCGCTACCTCACCCGGAGTCCACGACAGCCCCGGAACTCCCCATCCGTTGGACTTGACCGCACGCTTGGCGGCCCGGGCGTGCCGGCCGATCAGGGTGTCGACGTAAAGGAGTCCGTCGAGGTGCCCGGTCTCGTGCTGCAGCATCCGGGCGAACAGCCCGGTGCCCTCCAGGCTCACCGGGCTACCGTCGGCGTCCAGACCGCTGACCCGGGCCCACTCCGCGCGGCCACACGGAAACGACTCGCCCGGCACCGACAGGCACCCCTCGTCGTCGGTCTCCGGATCGGGCATCGTCTCGGGGATCTCCGAGGTCTCCAGAACGGGGTTGATCACCACACCGCGGCGATAGCTGGCCTGACCCCGTTCGTCGGAACAGTCGTAGACGAACAATCGGAGTCCCACACCGATCTGGTTGGCCGCCAGACCGACCCCGTGGGCGGCATCCATCGTTTCGTACATATCGGTGATCAGGTCGGCCAACTCCGGCGGCAGGGCGCCGTCCGGTCCGACCGGCACCGGAGCCGTCGGGGTGTGCAGAACCGGGTCGCCGAGGATCACAATGGGTCGGACAGCCATGGTCGGTGAGCTTAAAGAGTGCGCCGACGCGCGGAGTGCGGTGCCGTGCCATTAACCGCGGGCATGATTCAATGACCGGAGAAAAACCACAGGCATGTCATTTGGTGAAAGGGTCCACGAATCGCATGGACGGCGCGACGGCACGGGCCGAGCAAGCGGTTGACGACGCCGAACTACCTGATGGGCTGAGCCGCCGCGAGTACGACATCCTCGGCTTCGAACGTCAGTGGTGGAAGTACGCCGGCGCCAAGGAAGAGGCCATCAAGGAACTCTTCGCAATGTCGGCGACCCGCTACTACCAGGTCCTCAATGCGTTGGTCGATCGTCCCGAGGCGCTGGCCGCGGATCCGATGCTCGTCAAGCGGCTGCGACGGCTGCGGGCCAGCCGCCAGAAGGCCCGGGCAGCGCGCCGACTGGGCTTCGAGATCCCCTGACCCTGCCCGCCGGGCCAGGCGTCATCGAGGCTCCGGAACCGGCACGGCTACAGTAACCGCGATGAACGAGCGCGTTCCCGACTCTTCCGGGCTCCCCCTGCGCGCCATGGTGATGGTGCTGTTGTTCCTCGGCGTGATCTTCATGCTGGTCGGATTCCAGGCGATGACGTCGGGAAACAACGCCTCCGAGGACACCTCCCCGATGACGGTGACAACCACGACCAAACCTGCCGCGCCGAAGGCCGACGTTCGGGTCTACAGCGTGGTCGGTGATGACGCAGCCGCCGCCCGAACCGCCGATCGGCTGCGTGAAGCCGGCTGGAATGTCACCGAGTCGACGACGATCACCGCCGCCGATGTGACCGCCACGACGGTCTACTTCGGCACCACAGACGGGGAGCAGGCCGCTGCTGAGGCCGTCGGCAAGGTGCTTGAGGCGCCTGTGCAGGCCCGCATCCCCGACATCGCCGAACAGCCACCGGGCGTGATCGTGTTGGTGACGGGTTAGGCTCGGCGACATGGTCAATTCAGCCAGCCCGCGCACCATCGCCCCCGTCGTCGTGATCGCTTCCGTCGCGCTGCTGGGCGCATGTGCGCCCAACGAGCCGGTGGCCACCCAGCCCGGCACCACCCCGCCGGTGTGGACCGGTTCATCGGCCCCGGCGACGATGGGCGGGCAGCACGGCGGGATGCCGCACGGATCCGGGTCCGGCGCGATGGGGCCCAGCGCTCCCGGCCCGGCGAACCCGGACAACACCTTGACCGCCCAGATCAACGGCCCCGACGGGAGCCAGATCGCCGCGGCGACCATCGAGTTCTCCGACGACGGCGCGTTCGCCACCGTGACCGTACAGACCGTCGCACCGGGCAAGCTGACTCCCGGACAGCACGGTATGCACATCCACGACGTCGGCAAGTGTGAGGTCAACTCGGTGGCGCCCAGCGGCGGCGCACCTGGTGACTTCCTCTCCGCCGGTGGACATTTCAATGGCGGCGGCGAGGGCGGGCACCCGAATCACGCCGGCGATTTGTCCTCGCTGCAGGTCCGTGGGGACGGCACCGCGATGTTGGTAACCACCACTAATGCCTTCGATAAGGCCGATCTGATCGACGGGGACGGTACGGCGATCATCATTCACGCCGACCCGGACAACTTCTCCAACATCCCGGCTGATCGCTACCAGCAGTCCGACGGCTCCGCGCCACCGGACGAGACCACGTTGGCCACCGGCGACGGCGGCAAGCGCGTCGGCTGCGGCGTCATCGTGGCAGGGTGAGCGCCGGCCGGATCGACTTCGCCGGGTCTTCCCGGCCGAC
Source organism: Mycobacterium sp. (assembly GCF_044370595.1). Classification (GTDB taxonomy): domain Bacteria; phylum Actinomycetota; class Actinomycetes; order Mycobacteriales; family Mycobacteriaceae; genus Mycobacterium. The sequence continues at coordinate 10,159 of NZ_JBILVF010000065.1, read as the reverse complement.
CCTGGGTGTCGAGTGGGAGTTCGCACTCGTCGACGCCGACAGTCGTGACCTGAGCAACGAGGCCGCGGCGGTGATCGCCGAGATCGGTGACAACTCCCGGGTGCATAAAGAGTTGCTGCGCAACACTATTGAGCTGGTCACCGGGGTCTGCGACACCGTCGCCGAGGCGATGGATGACCTTAGCGCGACGCTGGCCGCGACCGACGAGGTGGTGCGCGAGCGGGGCATGGAACTGTTCTGCGCCGGAACCCATCCGTTCGCGCAGTGGTCAGCGCAGAAACTCACTGACGCGCCGCGCTACGCGGAACTGATCAAGCGGACCCAATGGTGGGGACGGCAGATGCTGATCTGGGGTGTGCACGTGCACGTCGGCGTCTCTTCGGCGCACAAGGTCATGCCGATCATCTCCTCGCTGCTCAACCAGTACCCCCACCTGCTGGCATTGTCGGCCTCCTCTCCGTTCTGGGCCGGTGAGGACACCGGATACGCGAGTAACCGGGCCATGATGTTCCAGCAACTGCCCACCGCCGGCCTGCCCTTCCAGTTCGAGACGTGGCGCCAGTTCGAACGGTTCGTGCACGACCAGAGAACCACCGGAATCATCGACCAGATCAACGAGATCCGTTGGGATGTAAGACCTTCACCGAACCTGGGCACCGTGGAGGTTCGTGTCTTCGATGGCGTTTCCAACCTGCGGGAGTTGTCGGCACTGGTCGCCTTGACGCACTGCCTGATCGTCGACCTGGACCGCAGGCTCGAGGCCGGGGAGCAACTGCCGGTGATGCCGCCCTGGCATGTCCAGGAGAACAAATGGCGGGCGGCCCGCTACGGACTGGACGCCATCATCATCCTCGATGCCGACAGCAACGAACGTCTTGTCACCGAAGACCTCGACGATCTGCTGACCCGGCTTGCCCCGGTGGCAGAGTCGCTGCACTGCGCCGACGAACTGGCCGCTGTCGCCGAGATTCCCAGGGTTGGGGGGTCCTATCAGCGGCAGCGCCACGTTGCCGCGGCCCATGATGGCGACCTGCGCGCAGTGGTCGATGCGCTGGTTGGTGAACTGGGTGGTCGGTGATCTGGGTGGTCGGTGATCTGGGTGGTCGGTGATCTGGGTGAGCGGTGATCTGGGTGAGCACAGTGTCTAAGCCAGTGCCCGTGATGCGTCGCAGCACCGTCGTGCTACTCGCCGCCGTGGTGCTGGCCGGCGGGTGCAGTCGGGCCGTCGACGGCACGCCGACCGCCACCCCGGGCCAGGGCGGGTTTAGTGCTGACGCCGCACTGTTGGAGACCACCTGCGAGGAATTCGTCGCCCTGGACAACCGTGATCGTCGCGAGGTGATCGTGGCCATCGGTGAGGCCGGTAACCGGATCGTCGCGCTGGGTCCGGACGCCTGGGTGGATCTGGCGGCCGCGCTGTGTAACTTCGTCGACCCCGATGCCCGGGTCGCCGACATCCTCGAAGGTGCCGCGAGGTAGCCCGCCATGAGCACGCCGGCGCTCCCGATGTTCCCGCTGCAGTCCGCGCTGCTGCCTGCAGACTTGCTTCCGCTGCGAATCTTCGAACCACGCTACGCCAGCCTCGTCCAGGACTGCCTGGCCGCCGACGAGCCCACCTTCGGGGTGGTGCTGATCAACCGCGGTTGGGAAGTCGGAGGTGGGGACACCCGCAGCGATGTCGGGGCGCGGGCGCGTATCGAGCAGCACCTCGATCTCGGAGACGGCCAGCATCAACTGATAGCGGCGGTGGGGGAGCGGATCCGGGTGCTGCGCTGGCTCCCCGACAACCCTTACCCCCGTGCCGTCGTCGAGCCGTGGCCCGACGAGCCGGGCCCGGCGGTCGGACCCGAACAGCTCTCGGTGGTGGTCGACCGCATCCTCACTCTCTACCAACGGGTGGCCCAGGCCCGCGGCATGGAACTGCCCCCCGACGCCCTGGCGGTGGACGCCGACGTCGCCGAGGACCCTGCCCGGCACCTCTACGCGCTGGCCGCCCGGGTTCCGTTGGGGCAGGCCGATCGGTACGCCATGCTGGCCGCGCCCACGCTGGCCGCCCGCATCGATGTGCTGCTGGACGCGGTCGACACCGTCGCGGCGATGGTCGAGTTCCAGTTGTCCGACCCGGAATAGTCCGTCAGCGCTCGGAAGCAAACTGACGCAGCGACTCGATCTGCTCAGGATCCAGCGACGGTCGTACGGTCTCCCGGGCTTTGGCCAGGTCCTCGGCGGTGACGTCGGCCGCGTCGATCGAGCGGCGCATCGCCGTCAGTGCCGACTCACGCAGCAGCGCAACGCAATCCGCGGCGCTGTAGCCCTCCAGATCGGCGGCCATCGCCTTGAGATCGACGTCCTTGCTCAGCGGAACCGACTTCGCGGCGGTCTTGAGAATCTCGTAACGGGCATCGGCGTCGGGTGCCTCGACGAACACCAGACGCTCCAGCCGGCCGGGCCGCAGCAGCGCCGGGTCGATCAGTTCCGGACGGTTGGTGGCGCCGAGCACCACGACGTCGCGCAGCGGCTCGATGCCATCGAGTTCAGTCAGCAGTGCGGCCACCACGCGGTCGGTGACACCGGAGTCGAAGCTCTGGCCGCGACGGGGCGCCAGCGCGTCGATCTCGTCCAGGAAGATCAGCGACGGCGCCGAATCCCTTGCCCGGCGGAACAGTTCGCGCACCGCCTTCTCCGAGGACCCCACCCATTTGTCCATCAACTCCGCGCCCTTGACGGCGTGCACGCTGAGCCGGCCCGAACTGGCCAGCGCGCGGACCACGAACGTCTTCCCCACCCCGGGCGGGCCGTAGAGCAACACACCGCGCGGTGGATCCACGCCCAGGCGGGCGAAGGTGTCGGGGTGTTGCAGCGGCCACAGCACGGCCTCGGTAAGGGCCTGCTTGGTCGTGATCATGTCCCCGACGTCATCGAGGGTGATCGAGCCGACCGAGAGCTCCTCGGTGTTGGATCTGGACAACGGCCGGATCACGCTCAGCGCCCCGATCAGATCGTCCTGGGTCAGCACCGGTGGTTTGTCGTCCTCACTGGCCCGGGCGGCCGCCCGCAGCGCGGCCTCCCGAACCAGCGCAGCCAGATCGGCACGGACGAATCCCGGTGTGCGGTCGGCGATCTCGTCGAGTTTGAGGTCAGCGGCCGGAACATCGCGGAGCAGGACCTCGAGCAGCGCCTTGCGGGTCGCGCCGTCGGGCAGGCTCAGCCCCAGCTCCCGGTCGCACAGATCCGGCGCTCGCAGCCGCGGGTCCACCGAGTCGGGGGCCTGCGAGGTGGCCACCAGCGCCACCTTGGGGGTCGCCACCGCCTTCTTCAACTCACCGAGGATCATCGTGGCCACCGGCTCGGGCGGATCGGGAAGCAGCGCGTCGATGTCGGTCACCAGCAGCACCCCGCCGCCGTTGATCACCTCCGCCACCGCCCGCGCGACGGCCTGATGGCGTTCGGTGGCCGCCAGCGCTCCGGTGTCCGGGCCGTCGAGTCGGACCAGCCGGCGGCCGGCGCACACCGCTCGCACCAACCTGGCCTTGCCGACTCCGGCCGGACCGGTGATCAGCACCCCCAGGTGCGGCTTTGCACCGAGCTTCTCCAGGAGCTCCGGTTCGTCCAGCGCAAGCTTGAGCCACTCGGTAAGCCGGCCGGCCTGGACCTGCTGGCCTTTGAGGTCGTCGGTACTGATCGCGGGTTCCTCGGGCCACTGGGTGGGTTGACTGACCGCCGATGTCGAGCTGGCTTCCGGCGCGGCGGTGCCGCCCCACGACACCGATGAATTGGGTTGGACCGAAACGGGTCCCGCCGGATCGGTGCCGGTGACGGTGAGCAATTCCGAGGTCCAGGTGATACCCACCGACGTTGCCAGTGCAGCGCTGGCCGCGGAGGTGGTTCCCGGGCCGAGATCGCGTGGCAGCAGCGACACGGTGTCCCCGACGGTCAGCACCTTGCCCAACAGCGCCTGCCGCAGGGTGGCCGATGACACCGACCGGGTCGCCAGCGCCGATCCGCTCAGCGTCACCGATCGCGCGCCGTAGACGGTGACCGTCGACACCAGTACGGTCGCGTCCTCCCGCAGTCCGGCGTTGGACAGCGTCACATCGTCGAGCAGTGCGGTTCCCGCCGGCGTGCCGGGCGGGGCCACTCCGACCACCGCGGCGGTGGTCCGGGATCCCATCAGTGACACCGCATCCCACTCGCGGATACCGAGGGCGGCGATGGCCTCGGGGTGCAGTCGGACCACGCCCCGGCGAGAGTCCAGAGCCGCGGTGTTGAGCCGTGCCGTCAGGGTGAGGCTGGTGGACGGCCCCCGTGACTCGGACAGAACTTCGGTCACAGATTCAGCCTCCTGGCTTACGTAGGCCCAACCGGGTGGATCGGCGGTGCGGTTGCTGGGCGCGACTGGCGGCTCGGCGTGCCGCGCGCCGTTGCCGGGAGGTGTCCTCCCAGCTTTCGGGGTGGGCGGCCGCCCAGCGTTGACTGCGCACCGCGAACGGCATGTGCAGGACGTAGGCCGCGATAATCAAGATGATCAGCAGGTACGGGAAGACGAACGCGCCCGCCGCGACGATCGCCACCAGGGCCAGCAGGGGGGCGACCATATTCGGGGACACCTTGAAGGTGTGGATCTTACGCATCGGAATACGGCTGACCACCAGCAGTGACACCCCGATCATCCAGATGATCACCACGACTTCCGCGGTCTCGGTGGACCACCAGGGGCCGGGCCACTGCATCTTGGCCGCCAAGGGCCCGATGGCTCCGATAGCCCCGGCCGGTGCGGGCATACCGACGAAGTAATCCTTGGTGTAGAGCGGTTGGTCGGAATCCAGTAGTGCGTTGAAACGGGCCAACCGCAACACGATGCACACCGCGTAGAGCAGCACCACGATCCAGCCCACCCGGTTGTGGGACAGCAGGGTGGCGTAGACGATGAAAGCCGGTGCGACACCGAAATTCACCGCGTCGGCCAGCGAGTCGATCTCCTCGCCCATCCGCGAGGTGGCGTTGAGTTGCCGGGCGACCCGACCGTCAAGTGCATCGAGGATGGCGGCGGCGGCCAACAGGGCCATTGCTTCGGTCGGCCGGTTCTCCAGCGCGAACTTCACCGAGGTCATACCCAGGCAGATCGCCAGCACGGTCATGGCGCTGGGCAGAATCCGCCGGTTGAGCGGGTTGACCCGGGGCTGGGGTTTGATCACGGCAGTCGGGCGAGCACGGTCTCTCCGGCCAGCGAGCGCTGCCCGGATTCGATGAGTATCTCCGAACCGGCCGGCAGGTAGGTGTCCAGCCGTGAGCCGAACCGGATGAGTCCGTAGGTGTCACCGATTTTCACGGTCTCGCCCGGGTGAACATCGCAGACGATGCGGCGGGCGATCAGCCCGGCGATCTGGACGACCACCACTTCGTGTCCTCCCGGCGTGCGGATCACAACGCTGTTGCGCTCATTGTCCTGGCTGGCGGCCGGCAAATCGGCCGAATGGAAGCTGCCGGGACGGTGCTCGACGGCGAGCACCTCGCCGCCGACCGGGGCGCGTTGGACGTGCGCGTCGAGCAGGGACAAGAAGATGCTGATCCGTGGCACCGGCTGCGAACTCCGCCCCAGTTCCGGTGGCGGGGCGGAGTCTTCGATCAGACACACGAGCCCGTCGGCGGGAGCGACGATCAGGCCCGGCCGACTGGGTGGCGTGCGGGGCGGGTGGCGGAAGAAACCGGCGTTGGCCCCGGCTGCAGCCAGGCCTGCCCGCCGCACCCAGCGGTGGTTGCGACCGAGCGCGGCCACCGTCATTCCAGCCGCGATGAACGGTAGACCTGCGGGGTGTACGGGCGGGACCGCGGACCGTACCAACGCCGCCAACCGTTGGGGGCCGGACTGCAGTTCGGCATCTGGGCGTCTGGCCATCGCAGCGAGTCTAGTCGGCTGCCCTCAGGAGAGGTCCCAGATGGTGACCTGTTCCCCGGCGGCGATCCCGGTGACGTCCGCGCCGATGTCCAGCAGGCAGTTGGCGGTGGCCAACCAGCGAAGGTGGTGCGAGGCCGGCGGACCGTAACTGGCGACGGTGCCGGCGTCGGGGTCGTACACGCCGCGGCGGAACTGGCGTTTGCCAGGCGGTGAGGAGATCGTCTCGGTCAGGGTCGCCGTTCGGCGGGCCCGCTCGGTGTCGGGCATCCCCATGGCTGAGCGCAGGGCGGGGCGCAGGAACACCTCGAAGGACACCAGTGCGCTGACCGGGTTACCGGGCAGGGTGACGATGCCGCGCCCGTCGGCGAGCGTTCCGGCGCCCTGCGGCATCCCCGGCTGCATGGCGACCTTGGCGAACTCCACACCGCCCGCGCGGTTCGGCGTGCCCACGCCGAAGGCGTCCTTGACCACTTCGTAGGCCCCCGCGCTCACCCCGCCGGAGGTGATGACCAGATCGCACCGCCCGGTGTAGTCGTCGAGCACCGCGCGGAACTCATCGGCGTCGTCGCTGCACATCTGGACTCCGGCCACCTGCGCGCCGGCCTCACGAACCGCCGCGGCCAGCATGACGCCGTTCGATTCGTGAATCTGGCCAGGCTGTAAGGCGGTTCCCGGGCCGATGAGTTCGGATCCGGTGGACACCACCAGAACCCGCTGGGGTGGTGTCACCGTCAACTCGGCCAGACCCAGCGCAGCCACCAAACCCAGTGCGGCCGGTGTGACCACCTGCCCGGCCCGCAGCACGGTGGTCCCGGCCGTGACGTCCTCGCCGGCGCGCCGGATGTGCTGTCCCGGTGCCGGTGCCTTCTGCACGGTGACCACCCGCACACCGGCGTCGGTGAGTTCCACCGGAACCACGGCCGTCGCGCCGTCGGGCAGCGGCGCGCCGGTCATGATCCGGTGAGCGGTGCCCGCCGCGAGCACCACGCTGTCGGTGCGTCCGGCTGGAATATCCTCGGCCACCGGAAGTCTCACCGGACTGCCGGGCTCGGCAGCCGCGACGTCGGCGACCATGACCGCGTAGCCGTCCATGGCGGAGTTGTCGAACATCGGCAGGGACAGCGGTGCGACCACGTCGGTGGCCAAGGTCAGGCCCCCGGCGTCCGGCAGCGCGACGACGACCGCGGGCCGGGCGCGGATCAACCCGGCGACGACGCGTTGATGCTCCTCGACGCTGCGCATGCCTACCGCGTCAGACCGGGTAGGTCACGCCGGTCAGTTCCTCGGAAACCTTCCACAGCCGTTCCTGGATCGCGACGTCCTTGGACTGTGCGGTGGAGTCCACCCTGATGGGGTGACCGCGCAACTCCCGGAAGCCGTCCGGACCGTAGTACTCCCCGCCGTGCGCCGCGGGGTCGGTGGCAGCCCGCAGGGTCGGCAGGGCGCCCATCTCAGCGGTGTTCAGAAGTCTGCCGGACAGCCAGCTGACACCCGGGAGATTGGCGCCGGGCAGATGTCGAGTCAACTCGGTGGCGGCGACACCGGGATGCGCGGCGACGGCAATTGTCTTGGTGCCCTTCCCCTTGTCCCTGGCTTTCGCAGAGCCGGCCAACCGTCGCTGCAGGTCGTAGGCGAACATCAGGTTGGCCAGCTTTGACTGGCCGTAGGCCGCGACCCGGTCGTACTTGCGGCGTTCCCACTGCAGGTCTTCAAAGTCGATCTTGGCCTTGATGTTGTGGGCGATGCTGGCCACCACCACCACCCGGGACCCGTCGACGTCCAGCAAGTTCGGCAGCAGCAGACCGGTCAGGGCGAAATGGCCCAGATGGTTGGTGCCGAACTGCAACTCGAAGCCGTCGGCGGTCGTCGACTTGGGCGGATACATCACCCCGGCGTTGTTGACCAGCAGGTCGATACGCGGGTAGTCGGCGGCCATGACGGCGGCGGCCTCGCGCACTGACGCCAACGAGCCGAGGTCCAACTTGTGCACCGTGACCTTCGCAGAAGGTGAGGCCTGGCGGATCCGGCTTGCCGCCGCCTCACCCTTGGCGGTGTCGCGGACCGCCATCACCACGTGCGCGCCGCGGGCGGCCAGCACCCTGGCGGTGTCATAACCCAGGCCGGTGTTGGATCCGGTCACGACCGCCAGGCGGCCGCTCTGATCGGGAACGTCTCTTTCAGTCCATGCCATGTCTAAAACATACGGGGTGCAGACCATCCGGGGCCGACCAGACGGTGGATGCAGGCCGCCGGTTGGGCCTACTGTCTCCCACGTGGCCGTCGGCGGTGTTCTCTTCGATATCGACGGGGTGCTGGTGACCTCCTGGCAGCCGATCCCCGGTGCGGCCGAGGCGCTTCGCGTACTCGCGGAGCATCAGATCGCCTGCTCCTACCTGACCAACACCACGACTCGCACCCGCCGCGAGATCGCCGAGGCGATGTTGGCGGTGGGCATGGCGGTGCGCCCCGACGAGGTCGTCACGGCTGCGGTCCTGACCGCCGACTACGTCCGGGCGCACTACCCGGGTGCGCGCTGCGTGCTGGTCAACAGCGGCGACATCACCGAGGACTTGCCGGGCATCGACATCGTCGACATCGACGAGGTGAGCCGCGAAAGTCCCGATGTGGTCCTGCTCGGCGGGGCCGGTCCGGAGTTCAGCCACCTGACGCTGAGCCGGGTCTACGAGTGGATGACCCGGGATGTGCCGGTGATCGCGATGCACCGCAGCACGGCGTGGAAGACCAGCGACGGCCTGCGTATCGACACCGGGATGTACCTGATCGGCATGGAGCAGGCTTCGGGCCGTCAGGCGATCGCGGTGGGTAAGCCGGCACCGGCCGGATTCCTGGCCGCGGCCGCCAGGTTGGGCGTCGATCCCGACGAGATGTACATGGTCGGCGACGACCTCAACAACGATGTGCTGGCCGCCCAGGTGGTCGGCATGACCGGTGTGCTTGTACGCACCGGAAAGTTCCGTCAAGACATCCTTGACCGTTGGGCGGCGGACGAATTCGCCATGCAGCCCAACCACGTCATCGACTCCGTCGCAGACCTTCCTGCGGCTCTAAAGCTCTAGTGCGCGCACGGCCTGGATGCGGGCCTGCAACTGATCGCTGTTGGCCGCGGCGACCGGCGGGCCGCCGCAGATCCGACGCAATTCGTTGTGGATCCAGCCGTGCGTGCGGCCGGTCCGGTGATGGGTGGCGGCCACCAGGGCGTTGAGTTCGCGGCGTAGCTCACGGAGTTGTCCGTGCGTGGTGCGCGGCGCACCGGCCCCCGCGGCCGTCCGGGTCGCGAGTTGTTCTTCCTGGCGGCGGCGCAGCAGTTCGCGCATCTGGTCGGGGTCGAGCAGACCGGGGATGCCGAGATAGTCGGCCTCCTCGTCGCTGCCTGCCGGGGTGGCGGTCCCGAACGAGGCGCCGTCGAAGATCACCTGATCCAGTTCAGCCTCAGCCCCGAGGTATTCGATCGTGTTCTCCGCCTCGCCGGGCTCGTCGCGTCGCTGCGCAGCCAACTCCGCCTCCAGCGGATCCTCGAGGGCCTCCCGATGCGGCTTGCCCAGGACGTGGTTGCGTTGCGCCTCCATCTCGCTGGCGAGCAGCAACAGGTTGGGCACCGACGGCAGGAAGATGCACGCGGTCTCCCCGGGCCGGCGGGATCGCACGAATCGCCCGATCGCCTGGGCGAAGAACAGCGGCGTCGATGCGCTTGTGGCGTAGACCCCGACCGCCAGGCGCGGCACGTCGACACCTTCGGAGACCATCCGCACCGCCACCAGCCACCGGGAGGATCCCTGGGCGAACTCGGCGATCCGCTCGGAAGCGCCCTTGTCATCGGACAGCACCACGGTGGGGGCCTCGCCGGTGATTTCCTGCAGCAGTTTGGCGTAGGCGCGCGCGGCGGTCTGATCCGAGGCGATGATCATGCCGCCGGCGTCGGGCACGTGGTCGCGCAGCCCGCGCAACCGGGTGTCGGCCGCGCCGATGACCGCGGGCATCCACTCACCGGCCGGGTTGAGGGCGGTCTTCCAGGCCCGCGCGGTCTGCTCGGCGGTCAGCGGTTCGCCGAGGCGGGCCGCATGCTCCTCGCCGGCGCTGTCGCGCCATCGGGCCTCACCGGAGTAGGCCATGAACAACACCGGCCGCACCACCCCGTCGGCGAGGGCGTCGGCGTAGCCGTAGGTGTGGTCGGCTCTCGACTCTTTGAAGCCCGCGCGATCCTCTTCGTAGGTGACGAACGGGATCGCGCTGTCGTCACTGCGG
>NZ_JBILVF010000064.1:0-17884 GCF_044370595.1 Mycobacterium sp. | reverse complement strand
AGTTCGGCGTCTTTGAACTTGACTCCGGGCGAGGCCGTCCGCTCGTCCAGCAGGACCTCGATGCCGCGACGGTCCAGTTCCGCGGCCAACTCTTCGGCGCCGGCCCGCGCCTCGGGATCCTTGTTGGCGATCACCACGTGGACGTCGAACGGGGACACCGACGACGGCCAGCGCAGCCCGAGGTCGTCGTGGTGCTGTTCGGCGATCACCGCCACCAGCCGCGACACCCCGACTCCGTAGGAACCCATCGTCAGCCGAACCGGCTTTCCGTCCTCGCCGAGCACGTCGACGGAGAACGCGTCGGTGTACTTGCGACCCAACTGGAAGATGTGCCCGATCTCGATTCCTCGGGCGCTGACCAGCGGCCCCGCCCCGTCCGGGGAGGGATCGCCGTCGCGCACTTCGGCGGCCTCAATGGTGCCGTCCGGGAGGAAGTCCCGCCCGGCCACCAGGCCGACGACATGCTTGCCGGACTCGTCTGCGCCGGTGATCCACGTTGTCCCCGCCGCCACCCGCGGGTCGACCAGATAGCGAACTCCATTGTCCAACAGCGCTTTCGGTCCGATATAACCCTTCTTCAGGAACGGGTACCTGACGAAGTCCGCATCGTCGAGCAGTGCATACTCCGCAGGGTCGAGCGCTGCGCCGAGCCGCTTGTCGTCCACCTCGCGATCGCCCGGGACGCCGACGCCGAGCAGTTCCCAATCACCCCCGGGGACACAGGTTTTGAGCATGACGTTCTTGAGAGTGTCGGCACCGGAGACCTCCCGGCCGGCAAACTGCGCCAAACCCGCTTCATTGGCCCATTGCACCAGCGAGGCGATGGTGGGGGTGTCACCGGTGTCGTGCACCACCGGGGCGGGCAGGCCGTCGGTGGGCCGCGCGTCGGGAACGGCGGTGCTGACCGCCTCGACGTTGGCCGCATAGCCGGACTCCAGGCAGCGCACGAAGGTGTCCTCACCGACCTCGCTTTCGGCGAGGAACTCCTCGGAGGCGCTGCCGCCCATCGCGCCGGACACCGCGGAGACGATCACATAGCGAATCGCCATCCGGGAGAACATCTTCTGGTAGGCGTCCCGGTGAGCGAGATAGACCTTGCGCAGGCCGTCGTCGTTGACGTCGAAAGAGTAGGAGTCCTTCATGACGAACTCCCGGCCCCTGAGGATGCCTGCCCGCGGCCGGGCCTCGTCACGGTATTTGGCCTGGATCTGGAAGAGCAGCAGCGGGAAGTCTTTGTAGGAGCTGTATTCCCCCTTGACCGTGAGGGTGAACAACTCCTCGTGGGTGGGGCCGAGCAGGTAGTCGTTATCACGCCGGTCCTTGAGCCGGAAGACACCGTCGCCGTATTCGGTCCACCGGTTGGTGGTCTCGTAGGGTGCCCGGGGTAGCAGTGCCGGGAACAGGATCTCCTGGCCGCCGATGGCGAGCATCTCCTGCCGGACGATGTTCTCGATCTTGCGCAGCACCCGCAGACCCAGCGGCAGCCAGCTGTACAAACCCGGTCCGATCGGGCGGACGTAGCCGGCCCGGATCAGGAGTTTGTGGCTGGGAACCTCGGCGTCGGCCGGGTCGTCACGCAGGGTGCGCAGGAACAGTTCCGACATCCGAGTGATCACAGCGAGCTAGCTTATCCACCCGCAGTTTCCCGGCTGGGACCGCTACAGCTCGCCGGCTTCGACCGCCTCGCGGGTGTGTTGCGCCGCAGCGATCTGCTTGGCGCTGTATCCGATGAACAGGGCACTGCCGCCGACCAGAACAGCCACCGCGGCGATCCACAGCAGCGAATAGGTGTACCCCGCGTCCAGGGCGTCGAGTTGGGCGGGCGTCATATCGGCGACCGGGCCGGTGGTCCCGCCGAGATACAAGGTGCGGGAGATCTGCACGGCCTGGATGACGACCAGAACCATTGGGCCGCCGAGGTTTTGCGCCATCAGGGTGATGGCGCTGACCGGGCCGATCTCCCGCGGCCCGACATTGGCCAGCGCGCACAGCGGCAGGACCACCGAGATCACCCCAATACCGAATCCGCCCACCAGGATAGGCAGCAGAAGATCGGGGAAGTACGGGATCGTCCGGGTCAGTGTCGAGCCGAAGAGCATGGCACCGAGGACGAAGATCCCGCCGCCGATGATCAGCCACCGAGGCGCACTGTGGGGTGCCCGCCGCGCGGTGAGCACATTGCCGAGCCCCAGCGCCAGGGCAAACGGGATGAATCCGATCCCGGCGTGCAGTGCGGAGTAGCCCAGGACGTCCTGGACGTAGAGACCGATCATCACGGTCAGCGTCAGCAACACCCCGCCGGCCAGGAACAGTGAGACGAACGTCGCCACCCGGTTGCGGTCCCGGAACAGCCACAGCGGCACCAGTGGGTGGTCGGCTTTGCGTTCGACCAGGAAGAACGTGATGAACAGCAGCACCGCTGCCGCTCCGGCCCCGACCACCCACGGGTCGGCCCAGCCGCGCGCCGGCCCCTGGGTGAAGACCAGCACGGCTGCCGTGCAGCCGAGGGTGGCCAGCAAGGCGCCGGTGATGTCCAGCTTGAGCCGCTCGTGGCGGGTTTCCTCCAGCCGGGTGAGCGCGATCCAGATGATCAGCGCGCCGATCGGGAGGTTGATCAGGAAGGCCAACCGCCAGGAGATGACGGTCAGCGCGCCGCCGACCACCAGACCCAGCACCGAGCCGAGCCCCTGCATGGCGGCCGACATCGCCATGGCCTGGTTGCGGGCATGGCCGACGGCATAGGTCGTGGCGATCAGAGCGAGGCCGGTGGGAGCGGCTACCGCAGCGCCCATACCCTGCACCGCACGTGCCCCGATCAGCAGCGGCCCGTCGGTGGCCAGGCCGCAGGCCATCGAGGCGATGGTGAAGACGCCGACGCCGGAAATGAAGGCCCGTTTATGGCCGATGGCGTCGCCGACCCGCCCACCCAGCAGCAGCAAGCCGCCGAAAGTCAGGACGTAGGCGGTGATCACCCAACTCTTGGCCGCATCGGACAGGTCCAGATCGGCCTGCATCCGCGGGAGCGCGACGATGACGATGGTGCCGTCCAGGGTGGCCATCAACTGCATCCCGGTGATCGCGAAGATCGCCACGCCCAGCACGCTGGAGGCAAGTGTTCTGGCCGGCGGTTGGGGAACGCTCGCGCCAGCCATGGGTAGCTACCCTACCTAGGCGAGCGCGGGACCCGTCCCGGGTTGAGCCTCAGACGTCGAGGGCGTCCTTGACTTCCTGGGCGTGCGCGACCTGCGAGGCGGTGTAGCCGATGAACAACGCCACCGCGCCGACGATGACCGCCACGCCCGCCACCCAGAGCAGGCCGTAGGTGTAGCCCTGGTCGAGGGCGTGCAGTTGTTCGGGGGTCATCCGCTTGACCGGTCCGGTGGTACCGCCGAGGTAGAGAGTCCGGGAGGTGATGACGGCCTGGATGACGGCCAGCACCACCGGGCCGCCGAGGTTCTGCAGCATCAGCGCGATCGCCGACACCGGGCCGATCTGGTCCGAACCGACCCCGGCGATGGCCGACACGGTCAGCGGCACCACGATCATGCCGATGCCGAAACCGCCGATCACGACGGGCAGTACCAGGTTCGGGAAGTACGGGATACCGGCGTTGAGCGTCGAGCCGTAGACCATCGCGCCGAGCACCAACACGCCGCCGGCGATGACGAGCACCCGGGGCGCGAAGAGCGAAACCAGTTGGGACGAAACACCCAGCCCGACGCCGAGGGCGATCACGAACGGGATGAAGCCGACACCGGCGCGCAGCGCGCTGTAACCCATGATGTCCTGCACGTACAGACCGATCAGCACCGTGAGGGTGAACATCACTCCGCCGGCGAGGAAGATCGCGGCGAAGGTGGCCACCCGATTGCGGTCGCGGAACAGGGCGAAGGGCACCACCGGGTTCACCGCGGTGCGCTCGACCGCGACGAACGCCACGAACGCCAGGACGGCAGCCAGGCCGGCGGCCAATGTCGACGGCGCCGTCCAGCCACGCTCCGGGGCCTGGGTGAAGCCGAACACCGCCGCCGTACACGCCACCGTCGCCAACAGTGCACCGGCCGCATCCATCTTCAGCCGTTCGCGGTGCGTCTCCTGCAGGGTGGTGTGCGCGAGGTAGATCACCAGCAGGCCGATCGGCAGGTTGACCAGAAAGGCCAGCCGCCAGGACACCTCGGTCAGCGCACCGCCGACGACCAGACCCATCACCGACCCGATACCGGTCATAGCGGCGAACACAGCGGTGGCGGCGTTGCGCGCCGGACCTTTGGCGAACGTGGTGGCGACCAGCGCCAGTCCGGTTGGTGAGGCGATCGCCGCGCCGACGCCCTGCAGTAGGCGTGCGATGACCAAAGTGGCTTCATCCCAGGCGATTCCGCACAGCACAGAGGCGATGATGAACAGCGTCACGCCGACCATGAAAGTGCGCTTGCGGCCGATGGTGTCACCCAGCCGGCCGCCGAGCAGCATCAGACCGCCGAAGGTCAGGACGTGGGCGGTGATCACCCAGCTGCGGCCGGCATCGGAAAGCCCCAGCTCGTCCTGGATCTTCGGCAGTGCCACGATCGCGATGGTGCTGTCCATGGTCGCCAGCAGCTGCATCCCGCCGATGGCGAACACCGCGGCGATGAAGCGGGGCGAGGGGAACCAACCTTTGGTGGGCGTCTTCGGAACGACCGGACCGTGTCCGGTGGTGGCAGGCAGCCGGGCCGGATCGGGCCGGCCGCTGGCGTTCCGATCGCCGAAGCCGCGGCCTACCCGTTGGAACGGGGCCGTGCGCTCGGCGTCGTCGAGTGCCGTCATAGCGGCCTACCCTACCCCAAAATTAAGAAGACTTTAAAGTCTCGATAATGTCTCGAATCCCGCTACCGGGCCGATGACGATGATCGCCGGCGGCCGGATACCTTCTGCCCGGATCTGTTCGGGCACGTCAGCGAGGGTGGCGCGGAGAATCCGCTCGGCCGCTGTGGTGCCGTGCTGGACCACCAGGACCGGGGTCTGGGCAGGCCGACCGCCGGTGATCAGGACCTCGGCGAACCGATCGATCCGTTCGACGGCCATCAGCAGGACCAGGGTCCCGGTGAGTGTGGCCAGCGCGTCCCAGTTCACCAGCGACTCCGGGTCATCCGGCGACAAATGCCCGCTGACCACCACGAATTCATGATTGACCGCGCGATGTGTGACCGGCACACCGGCCAGTGCCGGCACCCCGATGGCACTGGTCACCCCCGGTACGACTGTGACCGGGATCCCAGCTTCGGCGCAGGCCAGGACTTCCTCATAGCCGCGGGCGAAGACGAACGGATCCCCGCCCTTGAGGCGAACCACGAACTGACCGGCCCGCGCCCGTTCGATCAGGACGTCGTTGATCGCCTCTTGCGCCATCGCCCGGCCGTACGGGATCTTGGCGGCGTCGATCACCTCGACGTTCGGTGGCAGTTCGGCCAGAAGTTCCGGCGGCGCCAAGCGGTCGGCCACCACCACGTCGGCGTGCGCGAGCAGTCGCCGGCCGCGCACCGTGATCAACTCCGGATCCCCCGGTCCGCCGCCGACCAGAGCCACCCCACCGGGCACCACGTCGGATGCGGTGCTGGCAACGATGTCGGGGGCGATGCGACCCTGTTGGAAAGCCTCCCGGATGGCCGAGCGGACCGCCGCTGAACGGCGGTGCTCCCCGCTGGCCAGCACCCCCACCATCAGGCCCTCATAGTCGAAGGATGCTGGGGTCACGGCGGTGCCGTCACGGCCGGCGTCGGCGCGCACACAGAAGATCCGGCGGCGTTCGGCTTCGGCGACGACGGCAGCGTTGACCGCCGGGTCGTCGGTGGCGGCGATGGCGTACCAGGCGTCCTCGAGGTCCCCGTCACGGTAGTCCCGCAGTTCCAGGGTGATGCCGGGTTGCTGGCGGGAGAGCACCTCCACCGCGGGCGTGGCTTCGCGGGCGACCACGTGCACCTGTGCGCCGTGGGCGATCAGCACCGGCGCCCGCCGTTGAGCGACCGTGCCGCCGCCGATCACGACGACTTTCTTGCCGGCCAGTCGCAGGCCGACCAGATAGGCGTTCTCGGTCACCGGCCGAGCCTAGAACGTGCGCGTCACTTCAGCGGAATCGCGTTGCTGCTCTTGGATTCCTGGTACAGCTGCGAAAGTCTGGCGTAACGGCCCCGGATACGGTGCTGCTTATCCGCGAGATCACCGCGAAGGTGCTGATTCTGCTCCTCGATCAGTGCGGGGATCGAGTAGGCCGTCCAGTAGGCGTTGGCGTGTCGGTAGCCGCCGGGTTCCAGCCCGAAAACCTCGTGCAGAATCCGCAGATCGTGCGGGATGGCGAAGCTGTCCCGGGAATCCTGGTGGCTGAAGAGGTAATAGAAGTTGTCGAAACCGGCCCAGGTGATCGCCGACATGCACAGCGTGCAGGGTTCGTGGGTGGCCAGGAAGATCAGATTCCGAGTGTCGGGGCGATTCGGGATCTCGTAGAACTGGTTGAGGGTGTGCACCTCGCCGTGCAGGAGCGGATTGGCGATCTCGTCATTGGTGCCGGCGACGACCAGTGAGAGGTCATCCTTGCGCAGGATGGCTGCGCCGAAGACTTTGTTGCCCGCCGCGACGCCGCGTTCGGTCAACGGAAGGATGTCGTGGTCGATGACGTCGAGCAGTCGATTGACGAGTGTGTCTGAACTCACCTACCGGAGTATAGGAACGCAGACCCGTGCCCCACGGGGCTGAACGAAAGGTGCAACGTAGCGATGGAGTCGCCCCGGCAGAGCGATGGAGCCGCGATGCTGATCCTCGGACAGCCTGTCCGAAGGGGTCGCGAAGACGATTACTTGGCTTGGGAGAAGAAGATCCTCGCGGCCGCGGCGCGGTATCCGGGTTACCGCGGGGCTGAAGTCAAGCCGCCCAACGATATTCAGCCCGACTGGGTGGTCATCTATAAATTCGATTCGGTGCCCGACGTCCAGAACTGGTTGAACAGCTCCACCCGGCAGAGCCTGCTCGACGCGGGGTCCGAGCTATTCGACGGGCCGGGCACCCGGCAGGTGATCGCGCAAGACAACGAGATCAGTGATCCGCTGGTGACGGTGGTGGTGACCAATCGCATCAGCGACGATCAGGAACAGGAGTTCCTGGCGTGGCACGCGAAGATGGCCGAAGCGGAGAGCCGCTTTCCCGGCTACCGCGGCTCGGAGGTGTTTCGGCCCATCAGGGGAGTCCAGGATGAGTGGACGACCGTCTACCGGTTCGACACCGCCGAACATCTCGACGCCTGGCTGAACTCCCCCCAACGCCGGGAACTGCTGGCCCGGGCCCAGTTCGGTGACTACCGACTCCGCACGATTGACCAGTCGTTCGGCAACTGGTTCGCCTTCGACGGCCAGGCCGCCGCGGCACCCTCGAACTTCAAGACCTCGATCGCAGTCTGGCTGGGCCTCTACCCCACGGTGGTGTTCCTGACGTTGCTCACCGCGCCCCTGCACCTGCCGTTCTGGCTGTCGATGCTGGTGGGCAATCTGCTGTCCAGCTTCGTGATGAGCTACCTGACCATGCCCTACTACGGCAATCGCTTGCTGCGCTGGTGGCTGAGCCCCTCCCCGGCGGCCCGCCAGCCCGCCACCGATCTCAAGGGCATCGCCCTGGTTCTGGTGATCAACGGCCTGTGGGCGGTGACTTTCTACCTCATGACAGTCAAAACCGGGCTGTTTATCCTCTGACCGATGAACGCTGATGTGATCTTCGTGAACGGACAGTTCACCACCCTGAACGAAGCGAACCCGGATGCCGAGGCCGTGGCGGTGACCGGCGGCAGATTTAGCGCGGTCGGCAGCACCGCCGAGATACAGAAGCTGGCCGGGTCCGCAACGACGGTGATCGATCTGCAGGGCCGCCGCGTGGTCCCGGGTCTGATTGACGCGCACTGCCATCCCATCGAAACGCTGTGGATGAAGGACGACTGGGTCGACGGTCGCTTTCCCGGCACCGACTCGGTGGCGAAAGTCCTCGAGAAACTGGCCGAACGCGCGACGAAGACCCCGAAGGGTGACTGGATCTTCGTCGCCTGCGTGTCGGCCTCGGAGAACAAGTTCAAAGAGAAGCGGTTGCCCACCCGGGCCGAACTCGACCGGTCCGGACCGGACAATCCGGTGATCCTGGGCAACGGGACCCATATGGCGATCGTCAACTCCGCGGCGCTCACGGCGCTGGGCATCACACAGGGCCAGAACAAACTGCCCAAGGGCGGCAGCGTGCTGCTCGACGATCAGGGCGAGCCCACCGGGGTGATCACCGACGGCTTCGCCGACATCCCCAGTTCCCCGCAGCCCGGCGAGATCGCCGGTTACATCGAGAAGGGCATCCCGGAGTTCTGGAACTCCCACGGCTACACCTCGCTGATGGCGATCACTCCGCACCAGGTGGTCCCCGCCCTGCAGGCCGTCAGCGCCAAGGTCGCTCAGTCCAACATCCGCTACTCGGTATCGGTCTGGGCGGCTCCGGACGGCAAAGGCTTTCCCGACGATCTTGGCGAGTTCGAGATGCCGGCCGCCGCGGATCCGGACTTCTTCAAGTTCGTCGGCCTCAAAGCCTGGGTGGACGGCGAGAACGACTGCCGCACCGGCTACATGTACCAGCCCTACCTGGGCCACTTCGACATCGACCCGCCGGGCGGTCGCGGCACGCTGGTCACCCCGCAGGACGACGCGAACGCCTTTGCCGACCTGGCGCACACGAACAACCGGATCGCGATGCTGCACTGCTCGGGGGACGCAGCGGTGGATATCGGACTGGGCGCCTACGAGCATTCGGCCCAGACCGCCGCCGGCTCCGATGGGCACCCGGTGACCATCCGACGCATTGAGCACTTCGGCATGTTCCAGGTAACTGAGGATCAATTGCGGCGGGCGAAAAACCTTCTGGCCCACGGTCTGCGTATTTCGGTGCAGCCGATCTGGCTGACCGAGTTGGTCAAGGCCGACTACGAGAACATGGGCGCCGAGCGCGCCAAGACGGGCTTCAAGTTCAAGTCCATGATCGAAGCCGGCCTGGAACCGGCCGCCAGCACCGATATGACCGGTATCTACCTGGGCAACGTCGAACCGTTCACCGCGATGGAGGCAATGGTCACCCGAGGATCCGATAGGGGCGTATTCGAGGCCCACGAGGCCATCTCGGTGGAGGATGCGTTGCGCATGTGGACGCTGTGGCCGGCCAAGGCGATCGGCGAGGGCGAGCACCGGGGCAGCATCGAGGTGGGCAAACTGGCCGATATGACGGCACTGACCGACGACGTCCTCGCCATCGCCCCCGAGAAGATCCACACCGTCACCGCGGCGCAGACCATCGTCGGCGGCAGGGTGGTATTCAGCCGAGGATAGTCACCCAGTCTGCGCGGCCTGTTCGACGAACCGGCGGACCGATTCGGGGTGGGCGGCGGCGTGGGTGTGCAGGTAGGAGGCGTGCACCCCACCCCGGATGGCCCCCTCACCATCCCCGGCGTCGGCGAACAGCCAGGCGGGCTGGGCAGGTTGGTCGAACTCCACCGTGGTGCGGTGGAATTCGTGACCGGTCACCCGCCGTCCCGCGGAGTGCAGCGGCGAATCGGCCGCCGCAACGGCGTCGCGGTAGCCGAGGGTCAGCCGCGCGGTGAACCGCGCCGAACCGGCCAGCACCCCGCACATCGGGTGCCCGTCCAGATCCGACATCAGATAGGTCAGCCCGCCACATTCCGCATGTATCGGCGCGTGGGCGGCCAGTTCCCGGATCTGTTCGCGCACCGCGTGATTCGCGGCTAGTTCAGCCGGGTACTGTTCCGGGAATCCGCCCGGCAAAACCAGGGCGGCAGTGCCCGCCGGCAGGGTGTCACACAACGGGTCGAAGGCCGCTACCTGTGCGCCGGCCGCCTCCAGCAGTTCGGTGTACTCGGTGTAGCCGAAGGTGAAGGCACGACCCGCCGCCAGGGCCACCACCGGCCGGCCGGTGCGGGCGTTTCCGACCGGTTCTCCCACCTGGTCGTGCGCGGACCACGGTGTCTCGCCGACCCGTGTGCCGGCCAGTGCGCGTACCGCGGCGAGGTCGACGTTCCGGGCGACCAGATCGGTCATCGCGGCGACCGCCGCCCCGGCCCGGTCGCCGTGCTCGGCGGCGGTCACCAGGCCGAGGTGGCGCGAGGGCACCGCCAACTCCTCGCACCGGGGCAGCGAACCCAGGACAGGAATCCCGACCGACTCACAGGCCTGCCGCAGCACCTGTTCGTGGCGCAGCGAGCCGACCCTGTTGAGGATCACCCCGCCGATCCGGACATCGCGCTGGATTGTGGAAAAACCATGCAGCACAGCGGCGATGGTTTGGCTTTGCCCGCGGCCGTCGACCACCAGGATCACCGGCGCGCCCAACAGTTGGGCCACCTGCCCGGTGGATCCACGGGCCGGAAGCCGGAACTGTTCCTCGATGCGACCGTCGAAGAGGCCCATTACCCCCTCCACCACGGCGATGTCGGCGGCAGCGGATCCGTGCCGGTACAACGGTCCAATCAGGTCCTCGCCGACAAGCACGGGGTCCAGGTTGCGCCCGGGCCGGCCGGCGGCGAGCGCGTGGTAGCCGGGGTCGATGAAGTCCGGCCCGACCTTGAACGGGGCCACCCGGTCACCGCCGCGGCGCAGCGACCCGATCAGACCTGTTGCGATGGTGGTCTTTCCGCTACCCGAGGTGGGAGCGGCGATGACAACGGCCGGCGTGTTGCTCACCACTCGATACCCCGCTGGCCCTTGCGGCCGGCGTCCATCGGATGTTTGACCTTGGTCATCTCGGTCACCAGATCGGCGGCTTCCAGCAGTGGCGCAGGGGCGTCCCGGCCGGTGATGACGATGTGTTGGCGGCCCGGCCGGGTGCGGAGCACCTCGACCACCTCAGCCACCTCCACCCAGCCCCACTTGAGCGGATAGGTGAACTCGTCGAGGACGTAGAAGTCGTGGCGCTGTTCGGCGAGTCGGGTGGCGATCTCTGCCCATCCTTCGGCGGCGGTGGTGGCGTGGTCGTCCGCCGAGCCGTCTTTACGGACCCAGGACCAGCCGGCTCCCATCTTGTGCCATTCGACGGCACCGCCGACGCCCTGATCGGCGTGCACCCGACCCAGATGGGCGAAGGCCGATTCCTCCCCCACCTTCCACTTGGCGCTCTTGACGAACTGGAAGACAGCCACGTTCATCCCGGCGTTCCAGGCCCGCAGCGCCATGCCGAAGGCGGCGGTGGACTTCCCCTTCCCGGCTCCGGTGTGAACCGCCAGCACCGGCGCGGACCGCCGCGCCCTGGTGGTCAGGCCGTCGTCGGGGACGGCCAGCGGCCGGCCCTGTGGCATCGGGTGTCCCCTTTCTCGGCCTAGGCCGCGCGGCGGACAGCCTGCGCCAAACAGTCGGCACGCAGCTGCTCCAGGCGCAACACCGGTGCCCGCAGTCGCCCGGCCAGGTCGGTGGCGAGTCCCAGCCTGACATAGGAGGTTTCACAGTCCACCACCACCGCGGCCACACCCTCGGCGGCAAGGGTGCCGGCGGCCAGGCGGCTGCGCCGCAGCGGGTTGGATCCGGCCGTGGCCCGTCCGTCGGTGAGTATCACGACCAGGGGGCGGCGGGAATCGGCACGCGCCCTCTCCCGGAGCACGACATCGCGGGCGGCCAGCAGGCCCTCCGCCAGCGGGGTGGTGCCGCCGGTATCCAGCCCGGTCAGCCGGTGGGCGGCGGTGTAGGTGGAGGTGGTGGGCGGCAGGACGACTCGAGCCCGGTCCGCACGGAAGGTGATCACCGCCACCTTGTCGCGGCGTTGGTAGGCATCCCGAAGCAGGGATAGTGCTGCACCGCTGACCGCGGCCATCCGGTCCCGGGCGGCCATCGACCCGGAGGCGTCGACCACGAAGATCACCAGGTTGCCCTCCCGGCCGATCCGCACGGCGCGGCGGATGTCGCCGGCGTCCGGACGAATCGGCCCGGGACCGGCGCTGTGCCCGGCGGCGGCGAGCACGGTACCGAACAGGTGCACGCCGTACCCGGGTTCGTCGGCGTCGGCCGGGCGGACCGCCGCACCGGTGGAGTTCCGCGCGGCCGAGCGTCGTCCGGCATGACCGTCACCGATGCCGGGAACTGTCAGGGCGCGGGTACGGAAAGCCGGCGCAGGCGGGGCCGCCGGCCGCGTAGCCGCCGAACTGCGTTGCGGGGATTCAGATTCCGGCGACTGATCCCCCGGCAACTGTCCGCCGCCTGGCGCCGGAGGATCGTCCTCAGGACCAGTGTCGCCATCAGCTGCAGACAGCGCGTCGTCGAGTTGGGCGGGGTCGATTCCGGGTTCGTCGAAGGGGTCGCGGCGGCGGCGGTGCGGCAGGGCGAGTTCCGCTGCAGCCCGGATGTCCTCGTCGCCGACAACGTCGGCGCCGCGCCAGGCGGCGTGGGCGACGGCGGTGCGGGCCACCACCAGATCGGCGCGCATGCCGTCGACGTCGAACGCCGCGCATACCGCGGCGATCCGGCGCAGTTCGATGTCGTCCAGTCGGACCCGGTCGACCAGGTGACGCGCCGCGGCCACCCGTCGGGCCAACTCGGCGTCGGCCTCCGCGTGGCGGACGGCGAAGCCGGCCGGGTCGGCCTCGTAGTCCAGCCGGGCCCGGATCACTGCGCTGCGGACAGTGATGTCGCGAGAAGCCGCGATGTCCACGGCCAGCCCGAACCGGTCCAGCAATTGCGGACGAAGTTCACCCTCTTCGGGATTCATCGTGCCGATCAGGACGAATCGCGATTCGTGGGAGTGCGACACCCCGTCGCGTTCGATGTGCACACGGCCCATGGCGGCTGCGTCGAGCAGGACGTCGACGAGGTGATCCGGAAGCAGGTTGACCTCATCGACGTAGAGCACGCCGCCGTGCGCCCGGGCCAACAGGCCGGGTGAGAAGGCATGTTCTCCGTCCTGCAACACTTTTCGCAGATCCAATGAGCCGACCACCCGGTCCTCGGTGGCCCCGATCGGAAGTTCAACCAGGGCGGCGCCGGGATCAGACTGGGTGAGCACCGCGGCCAGCGCACGCACCGCCGTCGACTTGGCGGTGCCTTTCTCGCCGCGTATCAGCACGCCACCGATCTCGGGCCGCACTGCGCACAGCAGCAGCGCCAGCCGCAGCCGGTCGTGTCCGACGATCGCGCTGAACGGGTAAGGCGGGTTCACCGGCGGCGCCGGTGCTGCGGAACCGTCACACCATTCCTGCGGTTTCGGCCTCACCCGGGGCGCGCCGCTCCAAGCCAAGAGCCTTGGTTCCGTGATCCCAGATCTCGGCGAACAGGCGCGGCTCGTCGGACAGTCTGGAACCCAGGGACGGAACCATCTCCTTGATCCTGGGCTCCCAGCCGCGGTACTCATCCGGGAAGCAGCGTTGCATGACCTCCAGCATGGCCGGCACCGCGGTGGAGGCACCCGGTGAGGCGCCGAGCAGACCGGCGATGGACCCGTCGGCGGCGGCCAGCACCGTGGTGCCGAACTCCAGGATGCCCATTTTCTTGGAGTCCCGGCGGATCACCTGGACGCGCTGACCGGCGATGTCGAGTTCCCAGTCGTTACTCTTGGCGGTGGGAGCGAATTTGCGCAACGTGTCGACGCGGCCCTCGAAGGATTGCAGCAACTCCCCGACGAGGTACTTGACCAGCGGCAGTTCGGTGAGCCCGACACCGAGCATGGACAGCAGATTGTCGGGTTTGACCGACAGCGGCAGGTCAGTGACGCTGCCGGCCTTGAGGAATTTCGGCGACCATCCGGCGAACGGGCCGAACAGCAGCCAGTCCTTACCGCTGATGACGCGGGTGTCCAGGTGCGGCATGGACATCGGCGGTGCGCCCAGCGGCGGCAGTCCGTACACCTTGGCGTGGTGGGCCTCGGTCAGGGTGGACTTGTCGGTACGCAGCCACTGCCCGCTGACCGGGAAACCACCGAAGCCCTTGACCTCTTTGATGCCGGCCTTTTGCAGTAGTGGGAGCGCGCCACCGCCCGCCCCGATGAACACGAATCTGCTTTGGATCCGGACCTTTTCACCGGTACGCCGGTTGACCACCTTGACCGTCCAACTGCCGTCGGACTGCTGGTCGAGGTCGCGGACCTCATGGCCGAACAGCGTGTTCATGCCGCGTTCGGTCCCGAACGCCAGCAACTGGCGCGACAGCGAACCGAAGTCCACGTCGGTGCCGGCTTCGGTCCAGTTCAACCCGACTGGTTCGGAGAAATCCCGGCCCACTGACATCAGCGGCAGCCGGCGGGCGAACTCGTCGGGCTCGTCGATGAACTCCATCGAGGCGAACAGCGGGTTGCGGACCAGGGTTTCGTGGCGCCGGCGCAGATAGTCGACGTTGTCCGCGCCGTTCACGAAACTGACGTGCGGCACCTGGTTGAGAAAGCTGCGGACGTCG
The DNA here is from genome assembly GCF_044370595.1 of Mycobacterium sp. GTDB lineage: Bacteria > Actinomycetota > Actinomycetes > Mycobacteriales > Mycobacteriaceae > Mycobacterium. The sequence continues at coordinate 3,458 of NZ_JBILVF010000064.1, read as the reverse complement.
GTCAGGATGCCGTTCTCCACCGCGTACGCCCAGAACTGGCGGGTGACCTGGAACTGTTCGTTGACGGTGATCGCCTTGGCGATGTCGATGGTTCCGTCGGGCTTTTGCGGGGTGTAGTTCAGTTCGCACAGCGCCGAGTGGCCGGTGCCAGCGTTGTTCCACGGGTCGCTGCTCTCGGCGGCGGCCGCATCCAGTCGCTCGATCAGGGTGATCGACCAGTTGGGCTCGACCAGGCGCAGCAACGCGCCGAGGGTGGCGCTCATGATTCCCGCACCGACCAGGACGACGTCGGTCCTGGTGTCGGACTTGGTGGTGTCAGACACTCCGTATGTCCTTCCGGCGATCGCTCCCGCGTATCGGGGGCAGCTTGTACCGCTAGGTTATCCCGGCCGATCCAATCGCGAGCGGGCACGGGCGCTCCGGCGATCAGGGATAGCGCCGCCGTCGGTCAAATTCGCGGGGGTGTCACCGAGCCGTCGGCGACCGCCGGGAGCGGCGCGCTCCCCGTCAGGTTCAGTGCCGCAAAGCCGCGAGCAACGCCTCCGCCGTCGCCTCTGACGACGCGGGATTCTGGCCGGTGATCAGCAGGCCGTCGTGTTCGACATGGCTGTGCCAGTCCTCGGCGCGGCGGTAGTCGCCACCGCTGCCGCGCAGCATCTCTTCGATGGAGAACGGAACAACGTCGGTCAGACCGACAGCGGCCTCCTCGGTGTTACTGAAGCCGGTGACCCGCTTGCCGCGCACCAGGGGCTCGCCGGCGGAGTTCATCACGTGACGCAGCACCGCCGGGGCGTGGCACACCGCGGCCACCGGCTTGCCTGTGCCGATGGCGTTTTCGATCAGTGAGATCGAGTCGGCATCCTCGGCGAGATCCCAGAGCGGCCCGTGGCCACCGGGAAAGAAGACGGCATCGAAGTCGGCGACGTCGACGCCGGACAACGCCACGGTGTTGGCCAGGGCCTGACGTGCGGCGTCATCGGCCTCGAACCGGCGGGTCGCCGGCGTCTGGGCGTCGTCGGCCTCGCTCTTCGGGTCGACGGGGGGCTGCCCGCCCCTGGGAGAGGCCAGCGTCAGTTCCGCACCGGCGTCTTTGAGGACAAAGTACGGCGCCGCGAACTCTTCGAGCCAGAAGCCGGTGGCCTCACCGGTGTCACCGAGTCGGGAATGGGAGGTGAGGACCATCAGGATCTTCATCGTTGCTCTCCTTCGGGAATCCGGCTGGCTCCGTGAAAGTCTAGGCTTGGGGAAGACGTGGCCGGTTAGATTCGTCGGCGTGACGAGGCCGCGCACCCACTGGGTTGACGACGTCATTCCCGGTTACCGGCAGATCACCTGCGAGTTGGGGCCCGACCCCGACGGCGAGGGTGAATTGGTGGCGACCGTGGTCACCAGCGCGGGCGGCGGCACCAGCGAAGGAGTGGTGCTGGCGGTGCACGGCTTCACCGACTACTTCTTCAACACCCAACTGGTGGAGTTCTTCGCCGCGCGGGGGTACCGGACCTACGGCCTGGACCTGCCCAAGTGCGGCCGGTCCTGGCGGGAAGGACAGACCCCGCACTTCAGCACCGAGTTGTCACGTTATGACCGTGACCTGGAACTCGCACTGGCGATCGCCGGCACTGAGAACCCGGGGTCGCGGGTGCTGGTCTACGGCCACTCCACCGGCGGTCTGGTGGTCTCGCTGTGGCTGGACCGGCTGCGACGGCGCGGTGAGACGGCGGCGCTCGGGCTGGTCGGCCTGGTGCTCAACAGCCCATTTCTGGATCTGCGCGGACCGGCGGTGCTGCGGACCCGAGTGACCTCGGGAGCGCTGGGAGCGGTGTCACGGGTGAGCAAGACCCGCGTGGTGCGCGCGGCCGGCAACGGCGGTTACGGACTGACGCTGCATCGCGACTACCACGGCGAGTTCGACTACAACCTGCAGTGGAAGCCGGTGGGCGGATTCGCCATCACGGCGGGTTGGATTCACGCCGTCCGGCGTGGGCAGGCCCGGCTGCATCGGGGGCTGGACGTCGGGGTGCCCAATCTTGTGCTGCGTTCCGACCACAGCGTGGGTGAGACCGTCGGCACCGAGGAGATGCAGCGCGGGGATGCGGTGCTCGACGTCAGTCACATCGCCCGGTGGGCGGGTTGTATCGGGAACCGGCAGACCATCGCTCCGGTGCCCGACGCCAAACACGACGTCTTCCTGTCGCTGCCGGGCCCGCGGGAGGTCGCCTACGCCGAACTGGACCGGTGGCTGGCCCGGGAGGTCAGCGGCTGACGAAGCTGCCGTGGAACCCCTGCGGAATGTGGTGGGTCAACTCGGCGGTGGCGACCGGCCCGCGGGCCGGGTCCCGGGCGTCGAGGATGACCAGCCGGGAGGTGTGGGTGTCGGCCTGGTATTCCACCGACAGTAGCCAGCCGTCGTCCTCGTCGGTGGCTGCAGGTCGCGGGGCGAACACCGGCTCGCAGAAGCTGTTTCCGGCGGTCTGCGCCACGTAGCTGATCTCGGTGTAGCTGCTCTTGGAGTTGGCGGCGAGGTCCAGTTTGGTGATCCCGTCGAACATCGTCTCGAGCCGGTGGCGGGTGTTGAAGTAGGAGTAGCGGTGCGGCCGGCCCTCCCGGTCCGGGTGGTGCCGGGGGAATTCGCAGGACCGGTCGCTGAGTTGCTCCCGAATCACCCGGTCCGAGCCGGTGATACGGAATCGGGTGAATTCACTGGTGGCCTCGGTCAGCGGACTGGTCCGGAACCGGGCGATGCACTCCAACAATTCCCCGCCGTGATAGGTGATGACGTCCAGCACCACGTCGCCGCGGTCATCGAAGGCGTTGCTCAGGTGGAACTGCAGCACCGCGTCATGCTCGATCCGCCGAATCTTGCCGCCGTCGCGCGGAATGAGGACGAAGGAGCTTCCGCGCTCGGGCTGGTATTTCATCGCGTCGCCGAATGGCTTGAGGCCCAGAGCGATCGGGATCCCATCGGGGATGATCGGCGAGATCAGGAATACCAGATAGCGCTCGGTGATGGCGAAGTCGTGCACCATCGCCACGTACGGCAGAGACAGTGACCGATAGTGCTTGAGCTTGCCCCGCCGGTCGGTGCGGTACACCCGAAGATGCGGCGTGGGGATGAACTCGACGCCGAAGTTGAACATGTCGCCGCTACTCGGGCAGAAGCACGGATGCGCCGAATAAGTACCCATCCAACGTAATTCGCCACCGAATCGGCGGACTCCCCTGGTCTCCAGGGTGAACGGGTCCAATTCGTAGGGCGGGCCGCCCTCCCACAGCGCGTAGAGGTGGCCGGCGTGCTCGACGACGTTGGTGTTGGCCAGGTTGGTGGGCAGTCTGCCGACATTGGCCAGGAACCCGCCGAGGGCGTCGGTACCCATATGCCGGGTGCCGGACTTGCCGCGGTAGTGCTGGGTGCGCACGTAGCGGTTGCGGTAGTGAATCTCTCCGCCGCCGATGGTGAA
>NZ_JBILVF010000199.1:0-5312 GCF_044370595.1 Mycobacterium sp. | reverse complement strand
GGGGCGACCCGGGGGCCCGGATCGCCGCCGCCGCCACCGTGGGCCACCCCGAGATCACGGTGGCCCCGGCGCTGCGCACCGTCGGCCTGGCCCGGGACTCGGTGGGTTTGGGCACCACGGCCAGGGAGCGCAACATCGCCGGCCGGGTCCGCGTGTCGCAGCGTCTGTCCGGCGAGGTTCTCCTCGTCGACGACGTGGTGACCACCGGTGCCACAGCCCGTGAAGCAGTCCGCACCCTGCACGCCGCCGGGACCGCGGTGACGGCGGTACTGACCCTGGCCCATGCCTGAGACGTCGCCGTCACGACCCGGACACAGGCGCGCGAAAGACTGGCACGGCCCCCGCGCTGCGACTAGCGTCGGCGTTAACGCAGCGTGAACTTCGGGCAGCCGTTGGGAGGTGGTGCTTCGACCTCTGGCGACGCCGGGAATCCCCCCGGCTGTGCGCATCCGCACCGAACAGGCCGGGCACGCCCAAGCGCGTGCCATCCCGTTAGAAGAAACGAGTTCTCAAGAATGTCAACCCCATCCGTGAAGTCAGGTCAGCCTTCTCCCGACGGCCAGGCACCCGCAGCCGGCCCCACTGCAGATGTCCAGGTAACTGGGCGCAACGTCGAGGTCCCCGACCACTACCGCGTCTATGTGGGGCAGAAGCTCGCCCGCGTCGAACGGATCGACTCCTCGATCCAGCGTTTCGATGTGGAGCTTGAGCACGAGAAAAATCGCCGCCAGCGCAAGAACTGTCAACACGTCGAGATCACCGCGCACGGTCGAGGCCCGGTGGTGCGCGGGGAGGGCTGCGCCGATAGCTTCTACGGCGCCTTCGAGGCCGCCGTCCACAAACTCGAAAGCCGCGTGCGACGCAGCAAGGACCGACGCAAGGTGCACTACGGCGACAAGACCCCGGTGTCGCTGCACGAGGCCGTGGGGAAACCCGGGGCTGCGGCCGCGGTGGCGGCCCCGCTGGACCTGGCTCAGGCCTTCAACCCGGACGGCTCGGCTCCGGCCGCGGGGGTCGAGACCGCCCCCGAGGAACACGAGCCCGGCCACATCGTGCGGGTCAAGGAACATCCGGCCAAGCCGATGACCGTCGACGATGCGCTCTACGAGATGGAACTGGTCGGGCATGACTTCTACCTGTTCCATGACAAGGAGAGCGACAAACCCTCCGTCGTCTACCGCCGCCACGCCTACGACTACGGTCTGATCAGGCTCGCCTAGCGAGCCCGGGGGTCTGATCAGGCTCGCCTAGCGAGCCCGGGGGTCTGATCAGGCGGCCTAACCGGGCGGACCACCGCGTCACCTAGGATGGGAGTCGCTTAAGCCTCCGATCCTGTAGGGGATGCCTCCCCTCAAACGCTCCAGGGGAACATGTGCTGTCCAAGTTGCTGCGCCTCGGTGAAGGTCGCATGGTCAAACGCCTCCGCGGGGTGGCTGACTACGTCAACACGCTCTCCGACGACGTCGAGAAGTTGACCGACGCCGAGTTGCGCGCCAAGACCGACGAGTTCCGGGCCCGCATCGAGGGCGGCGAACAGCTCGACGACCTGCTGCCGGAGGCCTTCGCGGTGGCCCGCGAAGCCGCCTGGCGGGTGCTGGGTCAACGTCACTTCGACGTCCAGGTGATGGGTGGGGCGGCGTTGCACTTCGGCAACGTCGCGGAAATGAAGACCGGTGAGGGCAAGACGCTGACCTGCGTGCTGCCGGCCTACCTCAACGCGCTGAGCGGCAAGGGTGTGCACGTCGTCACCGTCAACGACTACCTGGCCAGACGCGACAGCGAGTGGATGGGCCGCGTGCACCGCTTCCTGGGTCTGGACGTCGGGGTGATCCTGTCCGGGCTGAACTCCGACGAGCGCCGCGAGTCCTACGCCGCCGACATCACCTACGGCACCAACAACGAGTTCGGCTTCGACTACCTGCGCGACAATATGGCGCATTCGCTGGAAGAACTGGTGCAGCGCCCGCACAACTACGCCATCGTCGACGAGGTCGACTCGATCCTGATCGACGAGGCCCGCACCCCGCTGATCATCTCCGGCCCCGCCGACGGCGCCTCGCACTGGTACTCCGAGTTCGCCCGGCTGTCCCCGATGATGGAGAAGGACGTCCACTACGAGGTCGATATCCGCAAGCGCACCGTCGGCGTCCACGAAGTCGGCGTGGAGTTCGTCGAGGACCAACTCGGCATCGAGAACCTCTACGAGGCCGCCAACTCGCCGCTGGTCAGCTACCTCAACAACTCGCTGAAGGCCAAGGAACTCTTCCAACGCGACAAGGACTACATCGTCCGCGACGGCGAGGTCCTCATCGTCGACGAATTCACCGGCCGCGTCCTGCTCGGCCGCCGTTACAACGAGGGTATGCACCAGGCCATCGAGGCCAAGGAGAAGGTGGAGATCAAGGCCGAGAACCAGACGCTGGCCACCATCACCCTGCAGAACTACTTCCGGCTTTACGACAAGCTGGCCGGGATGACCGGCACCGCCGAGACCGAGGCCGCCGAGCTCTACGAGATCTACAAGCTGGGTGTGGTGCCGATCCCGCCCAACCGCGACATGGTCCGTAAGGACCAGACCGACCTGATCTACAAAACCGAAGAGGCCAAGTTCATCGCGGTCGCCGACGACATCGCCGAGCGCTACGAGAAGGGCCAGCCGGTACTGATCGGCACCACCAGCGTCGAGCGCTCCGAGTACCTGTCGCGGATGCTGCAGAAGCGGCGGATCCCGCACAGCGTGCTCAACGCCAAGTACCACGAGCAGGAGGCGGGCATCATCGCCGAGGCCGGCCGGCGCGGCGCGATCACCGTGGCCACCAACATGGCCGGCCGCGGCACCGACATCGTGCTCGGCGGCAACGTGGACTTCATCGTCGACCAGCGGTTGCGGGATCGCGGGCTGGATCCGGTCGAAACACCCGAGGAGTACGACGCCGCCTGGCTGGAGGAGCTGCCCCGGGTCACGGCCCAGGTCGGCGAGGAAGCCGAGAATGTCAGAGAGGTCGGCGGACTCTACGTGCTGGGCACCGAACGGCACGAGTCCCGCCGCATCGACAACCAGTTGCGCGGCCGGTCCGGCCGGCAGGGTGACCCGGGGGAGTCGCGGTTCTACCTGTCGCTGGGCGACGAGCTCATGCGACGGTTCAACGGCGCCACCCTGGAGTCGCTGCTGACCCGGCTCAACCTGCCCGATGACGTGCCGATCGAGGCCAAGATGGTGACCCGCGCCATCAAGAGCGCGCAGACGCAGGTCGAACAGCAGAACTTCGAGATCCGCAAGAACGTGCTCAAGTACGACGAGGTGATGAACCAGCAGCGCAAGGTCATCTACGAGGAGCGTCGCCGCATTCTCGACGGTGAGGACCTCAAGGCGCAGTCGCACGACATGCTGGTCGACGTCATCACCGCCTACGTCGACGGCGCGACCGCCGAGGGGTACGCCGAGGACTGGGATCTCGAGCAGCTGTGGGGGGCGTTGCGCACGCTGTATCCGGTCGGTGTCGACCACCGCGACCTGATCAACTCCGAAGCCGTCGGCGAGGCCGGCGATTTGACCCGCGAGGAGTTGCTCGAGGTTCTGATCGCCGACGCCGAGAAGGCTTACGCCAAGCGTGAGGCCGACGTCGATGCGGTTGCCGGCCCCGGCGCGATGCGGCAACTGGAACGCAACGTGTTGCTCAGTGTGCTCGACCGGAAATGGCGTGAACACCTCTACGAGATGGACTATCTCAAGGAGGGCATCGGTCTGCGGGCGATGGCGCAGCGCGACCCGCTGGTGGAATACCAGCGCGAGGGCTACGACATGTTCACCGGCATGCTCGACGCGCTCAAGGAGGAGTCGGTCGGCTTCCTGTTCAACGTCCAGATCGAGGCTGCCCCGCAGGCGCCGGCGGTTGCCGCGCAGGCCATGCCGGAGGGTTTGCGCCCCCGCGGCGTCGGTGACGACGGTTCTCGCCCGCTGACCTACGTCGGACCGTCGGAGGACGGCGACGCCGAAGTGCAGCGCCACGACGCGCCCGTCGCGGCCCCGTCGGGCGGTGCCAGCCGCAAGCAGCGTCGTGAGGCCGCCCGGCAGGAGAACAAGGAACGTAAGCTGCTGCGTCGCCGCTGAACTCAAGCCCCCCGCCTGCTAGCCGAGGTGCAGCGCAACCACCTGCCAACGCGCGCCGGTGGGGGTGGCGGTCCGCTCGACCCGGCAGGCGATCGCGTGCACCCGCGGCCCGCGGGTGTAGTGCCCGGCCACCTCGGCGGCATCGCCGCCCGGTCCGGCCAGCTGGGCCCGAACCCGTCGTAAGCGAGCCATCCCGTCCCCGCCGTGCGCTCCGGACAGCAGCGTCTCCACCAGGCCGGTGGCCATCAGCGGACGCAGTTGGGTCAGCGGCCGGCGCCGGTCGATGACCTCCAGCACCCGTCGCAGCGCCGCGTCGGCGAAGGTCGCGGCGTCCTGAATCTGTTTGCGGGTCTGCGCACTCGGGGCCGGCGGGGGCATGGGTGCCGAGCGCCGGCGGTGCGCCACCTCGCCGACCGGCGGCATGGCCGGTGGTCCGCCGGCCGCCGGCGGCTCGTAGTCGACGACGCGAGACACCATTGGTGCTGACTGAAAAGCATTGCTGAACATAGGAACTCCCACGGTGGCTGGCAAACGGGCAAGAGCGAAACAAAGCCACGCTGGAGAGTGGCGGTGCGGACGCCATCATGCCAATGTTGCGCAGTGCAGGGTATTCACCCTGTGGTGGCCGAACGCCGAAGGTGGATCGTGGCGGCCACACCGAGGTGGTCGGTGCCGGGAACCCGAACCGTCGTTAGGTCGGTGGCCGCGGCGTTACGAATCAGGATGTGGTCGATCCGGATCAGCGCCGGCGTTGACCCTTGGGCCGGATAGGTGCCGGCCAGGCCGGCGCCGGTCTGCTCGGCGGTGTCGCCGAATCCGGCGGCAAGCAGGCGCCGAAACGGCAGCATGTCGGCGGTCGCGTTGAGATCACCGGCGACGATGACCGCGCCCTCACCGGCGGTCTTGGCCAGTCCCACCAACGTCTTCGGCAGGGTGGCCATCTCTTTGCGCCAGCCGTCGATCGGCTGCGGCCACGGGCCCACCACGTGGGCAGCCACCACCGTCACATCGCGGGTCACTCCGGGCACCTGAAGCGAGGCCCTCAGCATGCCGAGTTCATAGCCGGGATCGCGGCTGTACCGCCGCACCGGGTAGCGACTCCAGATGCCCACCCCGGCGGCCGACGGCCGCGCATCGACCGCGCGGTGGGGCAATTCAGACTCGACGGCGGCCAGTCGGTCGGCGATCTCCGGGGTGAGCT
>NZ_JBILVF010000006.1:0-54957 GCF_044370595.1 Mycobacterium sp. | reverse complement strand
CGTCCAATTCGGCCAGAATGTCCCAGTAGCCGGCGCTACGGAAGGCCATCCGTTCGCGTTCACGCTGGACGATGATGCGGGTGGCCACCGACTGCACCCGGCCCGCGGACAGCTTCGGGGCCACCTTTTTCCACAGCACGGGGCTGACCTCATAGCCGTACAGCCGGTCCAGGATGCGGCGGGTCTCTTGGGCGTCGACCAGGTCGGTGTCCAGATCGCGGGGGTGTTCGGCGGCCGCCCGGATCGCCGGCTCGGTGATCTCGTGGAAGACCATCCGGCGGACCGGGACCGTTGGTTTGAGCGTCTCCAGCAGGTGCCAGGCGATCGCCTCGCCCTCGCGGTCGCCGTCGGTGGCCAGATACAGCTCGTCGACGTCCTTCAGCAGGCTTTTGAGTTCGGTGACGGTGGCCTTCTTGTCCGGGCTGACCACGTACAGCGGTTCGAAATCACGGTCGACGTTGACGCCCAGCCGCGCCCACTTCTCCGATTTGAACTTGGCGGGGACATCAGCGGCCCCTTTGGGCAGGTCCCGGATATGACCGCGGGAGGACTCGACGACGTAGTTGCGACCGAGGTAACCGGCAATTTTGCGCGCTTTGGTGGGCGACTCGACGATGACGAGCCGTCGAACGCCGCCGTTGTTACGGTTCCCGCTGCTCTTCGCATCGGGCCGGTCGTCGTCAGCCAACTGCGCCTAACCCCAATTCTCAGACATGGTTCGCCGCCCTAGATTCCCCCCGGGCTTGTTGACAATTTCGCACCCTCCCACCAGCCGATGCAAACCGGCCCCCGTTCGGGTCGTTTCAGACACGCGGCCAGGCCGCCTGCGGCTCGGCTCCCTCAGGGGGGTCACCGACCGTCTCCACCAGGCGTGATAGCCGTCGCCGACCGCTGATTCGCAGCGCCGGACGCGCCCCCCGGGTGCCGATGAGGGTGGGCGCGATTCCGATGCGCATCAGCGCCGACGCCAACGGTGAGTGGGTGTCGGGGGCGTGCGGGTCCAAACCGAGCAGGTAGCGGTCGGCCTCGGGGGTTCCGGCGGCCAACGTCCAGGCCCGCAGCTCGCGCGGACCCGGCAGCCAAGCCGGCGGCACGGTCTTGACCGCCCCACGGGTCCACTCGCCGGCCAGCCCGACCAGTCGGGCATCTACCGCCGTGCGGACCAGGGGCGTGTCTTCCTCGGTTCGGGTGATCTCGGCCTTAAGCCCGGCGGCGACCATCATGTCGGCGAGCGCGGCGGCCCGCCACACCGCGTCGACCACCACCGACAGTCGTGCGCCGCTACCCACGCTGACCACCTGTCCGGCGGCGGCGAGAACCCCGGTGAGGTCGGCGACCGCGGGCGGCACCGACTCAGCCGAGAAGAACGACAGCTGGCTCACAATTCGACAGTAAGGCAGCCGTTCACCGCCGCGGTGCCGCCGAGCCCATGTCAGTCATCAGTGCGGTAGCCCGGTCGACCGCACGCTGCAGCGCGGCCGGAAGCCCGTCGACGTCCAGGAGGGCTGTATGACGATGGTTCGCGGCAGCCAACGTCTGATACCGAGACGGATCGTCGAGCAGTCCGATGATCTGCTCGATGTCGGTGTGGTCCACCGTCTGGATACCCAGTTGGTTGATCTCGGCCAGGACCGGGTACGGGAAGGTGATGGTGGGACGTTTCGCAGCAGCGGCCTCGATCACCGGAAGTCCCCACCCCTCCCACGTTGAGGTGAGGACGACGAAGTCGGCAGCGGCATAGAGATCGGCCGGACACGGCGCATGGCCCCGATGGACGACCACGCCGACGGGAGCCGGGCCGATGTCCCCGATCGGGTCGGTGAGCCAGTAGTGGATCGTCCGGCCAGTGCGACGGCTGATCTGTTCGGCAACCTGCAGGGCCGCGGGGATGTTCTTCCGCGCGATGAAGCGGGCCGGGTGCACGAGAAGAAGGTGGTCTTCGCCGATGCCCCGCTGCCTGCGGGTCACCCACCGATTGCCACCACCCAGCACGGCGCGATCAACGGTGTTGTAGATCGTCGTCACAGCGTTCGCACGGTCCAGATCCGGGTATCGCGGGCGGAATTCGGATTCGGTGAGACGGTTGATGGTCACGTGCAGCATGTGCGGATCGTGCAGCGGTAACCCGCCGCCCGAGTGCCCCACCGATCTTGTGACCTGCCAGGGCGGGTCGTGGTGACGGACGATGGTGGGAACGCCGATTCGAAGTGCTTCCCGCTCCAGGGCGATGGCCGTCTCCGGGGCGGTGGGCAGCGAGCCGACGTTGTCCAGAATCAGCAGATCGTGGGCCCGGCACAGATCACTGATCTGACGCGGGTCGTGAGCCGGGGGGCGAGCGCCTTCGGCGGGGGCCCACAGCCCGCTGACCGTGACGTCATCGTCGGACGCCAAGGTGTCGGCGGTGTCGGCGGTGTCGGCGGTGTCGGCGGTGTCGGCGGTGTCGGCGAAGAAACCTGCAGCCCGGGTGACCGACCACCCCATCTCACGAAATGCCCGCTGCCACCTGGCGGCCTCGATGCTGACGCCGTCATATCCGCCCAACCGATGGGAAACGATGCATACGCGACCGCTCACAAGCATCACTCCGCCCCGCCGGTGACGCCATCGAATCGAGGAATACCAAACACCCCCGCGGAGCCCCTAACGGGGCCCGCGGGGGTGCGGTACTGCTGTTTGTCGGTCAGACGGCGCGAACGCCGGTGGCCTGCGGGCCCTTGGGGCTCTGACCCACCTCGAACTCAACTCGCTGGTTTTCCTCCAAGGTGCGGAACCCCGAACCTTGGATCTCCGTGTAGTGGACGAACACATCCGCGGAGCCGTCCTCCGGGGCGATAAAGCCGAAGCCCTTCTCCGCGTTGAACCACTTCACAGTTCCCTGTGGCATTTCTATCCTTACTTCTTTCCGGGAGCGGCCTACCGATGTTCATGTAGACCGGGCCGGTTGAGACCGCATACCTTCTGGGCTCACACCCTCGCAGGAACCGCGACCGCAACGTCGATCCTGCGATTGTGGAGACACGAACACAGAAGCTGCGACCGCCCACATCCAATCACGTTCGGCGCGGTAAGGACAGTCTCCTCCACAATTCTCCTGTGGGCCGGGGACCGTGGAAAGACGAGGGACGCGCAAATTGGTCAGTTTCGGCAGCGAACTGCTGACCGCTGTCTGTGGGCCGGACCGCCCGCCGGCGCTGCTGCACGTCGCCGACATCCCCGCCCGGGAAGGCCGGACCGCCGACTGGCCGGACTGGCTGCACCCGGACATCGTCAGCGCCGTATCCGCCCACCACATCACCGCACCGTGGTCACATCAGGTGCAGGCCGCCGAACTGGCCCACGACGGCCAAGACGTCGTCATCAGCACCGGCACCGCCTCTGGCAAGTCGCTGGCCTTTCAGTTGCCGATCCTCGATGCCCTGCTGCGCCAACCCCGCGCCCGCGCCCTGTATCTGTCGCCGACCAAGGCGCTGGGCTACGACCAGTTGCGGTCTGCTCATTCGCTGACCGCCGCGGTAACCGCTTTGCGGGACGTCGCCCCTTCGTCCTACAACGGCGACACCGCCACCGAGGTGCGCCGGTTCGCCCGCGAACGGTCCCGGTGGTTGTTCTCCAACCCCGACATGGTTCACCTGTCGCTGTTGCGCAACCACACCCGCTGGGCGGTGTTCCTGCGCGGTCTGCGCTACGTCGTTGTTGATGAATGCCATTACTACCGCGGCATTTTCGGATCCAACGTGGCCATGGTGCTCAGGCGGTTGATGCGGCTGTGCGAGCGTTACGGCGAAGTGGGCGCGCCGCCCCCGACCGTGATCCTGGCCAGCGCGACCACCGCCGCACCAGGGCAGACCGCCGCTGAACTGATCGGTCGGCCGGTCGCCGAGGTGACGCTGGACACCTCGCCGCAGGGGGCCCGGACCATCGCGTTGTGGGAGCCGCAACTTCGCTACGACCTGCACGGCGAGAACGGCGCGCCGGTCCGGCGTTCGGCCGGCGCCGACGCCGCCCTGATGATGGCCGACCTGGTGGCCGAAGGGGCGCGCACCCTGACCTTCGTGCGGTCCCGCCGAAGCGCGGAACTGACCGCGTTGGGAACACAGGCGCGGCTCCGCGAAATCGCCCCCGGCCTGGTTGACACGGTGGCCTCGTATCGGGCCGGCTATCTGGCCGAGGACCGCCGGGCGCTGGAACGAGCCCTGGCAGAGGGGGAACTGCGCGGCCTGGCCGCCACCAATGCACTGGAACTGGGGATCGACATCTCCGGACTGGACGCCGTGGTGCTGGCCGGGTTCCCGGGCACCGTGGCGTCGTTCTGGCAGCAGGCCGGTCGCTGCGGTCGGCGCGGTCAGGGCGCACTGGTGGTGCTGATCGCCCGGGACGACCCACTGGACACCTACCTGGTGCACCACCCCGATGCCCTGCTCGGCAAGCCGGTTGAGCGAGTGGTCACCGATCCGGCGAACCCGTACGTGATGGGGCCCCAACTGCTGTGCGCGGCCAGTGAGTTGCCCTTGACTCAAGCCGAAGTGGACCGTTGGGACGCCGCACCGGTGGCCCGGGCGCTGGTCGATGACGGCCTGCTGCGGGTGCGCGCCGGGAGATACTTCCCCGCCCCCGGCCTTGAACCGCACCATGAGGTCGACATCCGCGGCGGCGCGGGCGGTCAGGTCGCCATCGTCGAGTCCGGCACCGGACGGCTGTTGGGCAACACCGAGGCCGGCCAGGCGCCGGCCACCGTGCATCCGGGCGCGGTGTATCTGCACCAGGGCGAGACCTACGTGGTGGAGTCGCTGGAGGATGACGTCGCCTTCGTCCGCGCCGAGGACCCCGGGTATTCGACGTTCGCCCGGGAGATCACCGACATCACCGTCACCGGCACCGGTGAGCGCTGCCACTACGGCGCGGTGACACTGGGTCTGGTGCCGGTGTCGGTCACCCGCCGGGTGATCGGTTACCTACGGCGCGCCCCGTCCGGGGAGGTGATCGACTTCATCGAACTGGACAGCCCGGAGCGTGTTCTGCCGACCATCGCCGTGATGTACACGATCACCCCGGAGGCCCTAAGCCTCAACGGAGTCGACCTCCCGCAGATCCCGGGTGCACTGCATGCCGCCGAACACGCTGCGATCGGGTTGCTGCCACTGGTGGCTAGCTGCGACCGCGGCGACATCGGCGGAGTGTCCACCGCTATCGGGGAGGAAGGCTTGCCCACGGTTTTCGTCTACGACGGCCACCCCGGTGGCGCCGGATTCGCCGAACGCGGATACCGGCTTGCGCAGACCTGGCTGCGGGCGACCCGGGAGGCCATCGAGGCCTGCGAGTGCCCGCACGGCTGCCCGTCCTGCGTCCAGTCACCGAAATGCGGAAACGGCAATGAGCCGTTGGACAAACGGGGCGCCGTGCAGGTACTGCAGGTGGTCCTCGCGGGACTTGCCGGATAGTCGGGACGTCGCGACCATCGACCGACCCCTCGAAAACGGTCGACGGTCGCGTGTCCGGCAAAGCGCTGAGCACGCGTGAGTACGCTTCGACGCCCCGCTTCTTGAGGCATGGCCACGGCGTCGCCGAGGGCCGGTGGGCGACGAACACCCGGACAACACGTGGCGTTCGACAATCCGAAACCGGATGTAGCTGAACATACGCTGTGCGTGTCACCTGTGGCAATCGTGGCAGCCGGACCGTCCCCCCAATAATTGCGATCACAACCATCTTCACCTGCGGATTTGTCTCACAAGGCACGCGGCGGCTGCGCGCCCGCGACTAAGCTGGCCCGCATGAACCAGGATTGGCTGCTGGTGGAGACACTCGGCGACCAACCCGTCGTCGTGGCCCAGGGCCGCCAGATGAAGAACTTCGTTCCGCTGACCGTATTCCTGCGCCGCAACCCGAGCCTGGCGGCTATCCAGGCGGCGATCACCGAAACGGTGAGCAGCGGCACGCCGCTGTCGAGTATCACCCCCAAAACCAAACGGGTGATCCGGACCGAACCCGTTCAGATGTCCGACGGTCACATGCACGCGGTGCAGGTCTGGTACGGGCCCACCGACGAGGAACCGCCCGAACGGCCGATCCCCGGACCGCTGATGTGGGACTTCACCACCGGTGAAGCCTCCGGCACTGTGGAGTATCTGACCAACGCCGGCATGGACCCCGCCGCTGAGGCCATCACCGGCCGAGCATTCGTCGAAGACATCCCCAGCCGCAGCCTCAACCGCGACGAGGCCAAAGTGCTAGCGCTGGCCATCGACGCCGCCCCGGGCCGCACCTACTGTTCGAGCTGGGAATTCACCGACAAGCAGGGCAACTTCCGCCGGGTAGGGTTCACCGCTCGCACCGCGATGGAAACCATGGACGACGGCAGCGAGCATCTCATCGCCCGGGCCATGAACCTTGTCGAAGAAGTCCAGGAGTCAACCGAGCCACCTCAGCATCTGGCCCAGCGGATCATCGAGGGCCTAGCCCAGCCCGGCGTTTACCGGCTCCTGGTCGATCTGAACAACTGGACGTTGCTGAAGTGGATCGACGACCCGTGCCCGTACTTTCACTGGCGGAGCCGGGCGGGCATACACCCGGACGACCGCGAATACTTCTCCGACCGGATGGCCGCCGAGTTGGAGACCGGCAGCACCAGCGGTGTGCTACGAGTACCCGGCAACGACGGCGGGTGGGTACCGATGCACGTCACGATCAGCAAAGTGGAGTTGGATGGCGGCGTGTACGGCGGCCTGGCCACCCTGCGACTGCCCACCGCGGTGGAGTTGGCCGACGCCGGTTTGGATCAGACCAACCTCGAGCAGCCCGAGGCTGCTAACCCCGCGCAGTAGGCCCGGCCCGGGCCGCGGCGACAGCCTGCCGGCCCAGACGTAGACCGGTTTCGGCCGAGACGGTCACCATCACGTCCAGGCCTGCGACGTCACATCTCTGCAGAGTCACCCGCATCGCCGAGGCGACGGTCTGGGCCCGCCGGCAGGCCGCCTGCCCGCCGGCCGACATCTGCGCCGCAGCCGCCAGCGCCGCCAGGTCGGCCGCCGACTGCGCGCGGTGGCGGGCCAGCACCACCGATCCGACCGCAAGACCGCCGACGGTGACCATCAACAGTGCCGCCACCAGAAGCGCTGCCAAAACCGTTGCCGCCCCGCCATCCTCACTGACCCGGCTCGACGGCCGCAACGGCCAGCCCGACGATGACCACACCCGGCAGGATCGCGGACCGGCCACTGACGCGGGCAACGATGTAGCCGCCGTCGCGGCGCAGTTCGACGGCGGCACCGGCCGGCGCCAGGAGTCCGGCCGCAGCCGTAGCAGAGCTGTCTCCGCGGGCGGCCAGTCTGGCCGCCTCCCGTGCTGCGTCGACACACCGCACCTGCAGGGCAACCGCGCTGATGCCCGCCGCGCACAGCAGCAGTACCGCCACCAAGCTTGCGATGGCCAGTGCCGCCTCGACCGTGCCGAAGCCAGCATCGTTCAGACCCGGGTCGACAGTGCCCGGTTGATGATGTTGGTCAGCGCCCCGACGATGGAGTCGCCGGTGACCACACCGTAGAGAATGGCCCCGAAGGCGGCGGCGGCGATCGTGCCGATCGCGTACTCGACGGTCGACATGCCCGCTTCGTCGACCATCGCGCTCGTAAGGCGGGCCTGAATGGACCGAATAGTGTTGCGAATCAATGGTTTTCCCTTCTCCGATGTGGACGGTCGAACAAACCCCGGAATTGGTGGTCACAGCGGCCCCGCCCCGAAGATCTCCCCGGCGAGACCCGCGACCACCGGCACGATGCCCAGGCAGACGAAGGCGGGCAGAAAACACAGGCCCAACGGCCCCGCGATGAGGACTCCGGCCCGCTCAGCCGCCGCCGCCGCTCGGTGGGTGACGTCCTGGCGCACTTGCTCAGCCAAATCAGCGGCGCCCTCGGCAAGGGCACTGCCCGATGACGCCGACCGTCGGGCCAGTCTTGCCAGAGCGAGGCAGGCCTCGTCGGCATCACCTGCGCCGACCTGCCAAGCAGTGTCCGGGTCGGCCCCCAGAGCCACCAGATCCGCCGCGCGTCGCAGCAAGGCACCCAGTGCGGCCGGGGCGAAGTGGGCGGTGGCGGCAGCGGCGGCGGAGACGGTCATCCCAGCCGACAGGCACACCGAGAAGACATCCAACGCCGACGCTGTGGCGAAGGGGTCGGCACTGCCTGGCGTCCGGCGTCGAATCCGCCGGCCCGGCAGAGGCGTCCCGGCGCGTTGACGTGCCGCCCGGGACCCGCCGCCGATCAGCAACGCAGCGGCCAGAAGCATTGCGGCCGCGCTCATGTCGCCAGACGATCGACGATGCGGTCAGCCCAGGTGACTCCGAGGCAGATCAATCCGACCCCGATGCCCAGCAGGACGCCGCCCACACCGCCACCGAGCAGGAAACGAACCGGATCAGCCCCGATCAGCTGCCCCAACAGCACACCGAGCGCGGGCAGCGCAGCCAGGATCGCCGCCGTCGCCCGGGCACCGGCCAGTGCGGCGTGCATTCGGTCGGCGAACCGTTGCCGTTCCACGATGTCCCGATGCGCAGCCCGCATCAGAGTGGACAGTGCCAGGCCGTGCTCGGCGGCTAGATCCCAGAACACCGCGAGACGGTTCCAGTGGTCCGGCACCGGCGAGGTCCGCGCCATCACCCGCATACCCTCGGCGACGTCGGCGCCAAGCCGGGCTCGGCTGGCCACGGCCCGCAGCGACCGTGCGGTCTGGCCGCTCGACTCGGCGGCTGCAACGGTGAACGCCGTCACCGGATGTACCCCGACCCGCAACTCTCCGACGAGAACCTCCAGCGCATCGGCCATCGCCCGACCTTCTTGACGGCTCCGTCGGTTTCGGTGCCGCCTGGCCAGGCGCGCGGCGATCAGCAGGCCGCCGAGAACGCACGCCGCCAGCAATGGCAAGGGGGCCGATACCGCCAGAACCGCAGCGCAGGCTGCGGCGGCGAGGGCGCCAGCCGGCGGGACGGCCCTTCGCGGGGCCCGCGGTAGCCGGCGCACCGGCGGGGCCGGAGCGGCGAGCACAGCCACGGCCAGCAGCATTGCGGCTATCGCGATCGCACTCACCGGTGGCGCCGTTCGTCGATCAACGTGGCGAGCAGATCCGCTCCGCGGCAACGGCCCTGGCCGACTCGCCACGCCGGGACTGCCTGACAGTAGCCGGCCTCGTCCCGGCGCAGCACCGCGATTTCGCTGAGCCGGCGTCCGCCCGACCCACGACTGACGTGGAGGATCACCTGCACCGCGGCCGCCAGTTGACTGTGCAGCGCACCGCGGTCAAGTCCACCGAGGGCCGCCAGCGCCTCGAGCCTGGCCGGCACCTCCGCTGGGCTGTTCGCGTGCACGGTTCCACTGCCGCCGTCGTGGCCGGTGTTCAATGCCGCCAGCAAGTCGACTACCTCGCCACCCCGAACCTCGCCGACGACGATGCGGTCCGGCCGCATCCGAAGCGCCTGACGGACCAACTGACGCAGCGTGATCTCCCCGGCTCCTTCGACGTTGGCGCTGCGGGCCACCAAGCGGACCAGATGTGGATGTCGGGGTGTCAGTTCCGGAGCGTCTTCGACGCAGACGATCCGCTCCTGATGAGCGACGGCACCGAGCGCGGCGGCCAACACGGTGGTCTTTCCCGCACCGGTGCCCCCGGACACCAGGAAAGCCAGCCGCGACTTGATGATGTCCAACAGCATCTGTTCGGGCTCGGGGTCTATGGCGCCGACCGCCGCCAATGCCGCCAGGTCGTGGGTGGCCGGGCGCAGCACCCGCAGCGACAGACAGGTTCCCGAGGCGGCGATCGGGGGCAGCACCGCGTGGAGTCGAACACTCAAAGGACCCCATCCCCCACCGGTGAGCTGAGCATCCACCCACGGCTGGGCATCATCGAGGCGGCGTCCCGCCGCCGCGGCCAGTCGCTGCGCCAACCTGCGGACGGCGGCTTCATCGCTGAATCGGATTCCGCTGTGGCGCAATCCGTTCCCATCGTCGATCCAGACCTGGTCGGGCGCGGTCACCAACACATCGGTAGTGCCCTCGGCGCGCAGCAGCGGTTCCAGAATCCCCGCACCAGTCAACTCCGACTCGACCATCCGCAGACTGCTGAGCACTACGGTGTCGCCCAGCACTCCGCCCGACTCGGCCCGGATAGCCGCAGCGACGACCGCCGGGCGCAGCGGAGCCGACTCTGCGGCCAGACGCTCCCGGACCCGGTTGATCAGTGATTCGTTCATGCCGCCCGGCCCGTCGGGTAGCGGTGCAGCACAGTCAGTACGTTGCGGGCCGCGACGGCCAGCGGCGAACGGCGCGGCAGGCGCAGGCCACCCTGCTCAAGCTGTTGGGCCAGTTGCGGTTCCGGGCGCATGGACGCCAGCAGTGGCACGGTGATGGCAGCGGAAACCTCACGGGCGCGCAGCCCCCCGGGCGATGGGCCGCGCACCACCAGACCGATGTTGGGATTGACCGTGTTGAGAGCTCTCACCAACCCGGCGGCGGCGGCTACACCACGCACATCGCAACTTGTGACCACGACAACCAGGTCGGCGCACTGAAGCGCGCATAACGCCGCAGGGCCCAGTTGCCGCGGCAGGTCACAGATGACCGTCCCGCCGCGGCGGCCCGCGTCCAGCACCGCCGCCAGGGCGCCGGGATCGACCTCATGGAATGACCGGGTGCCGGACAGGATGCTCACCCCGCCGCGCCGCGGAAGCACATCCCGCAGCGCCGACCACCCCAGCCGTCCGGTGTGTAGCTGCAGATCGGGCCACCGCAGCCCCGGCATATCCTCGCTGCCCAGCAGCAGGTCGACCCCACCGCTGCACGGGTCGATGTCAACCAGCAGCGCGTCTCCGGCGCAGTCCGCCAATGCGGCGGCGAACACCGATGCGCCAGCGCCTCCGCGCCCACCGACGACAGCGACCAGCCGTCCGGGACGACCGCCCGCCGAACCCGACTCGACCGCCTCGGCGAGGTGTCCCACCACGGTTGCTTCCTGCGCCGGCAGCGTGCAGACGTGCCCGGCACCGACGTCGACCGCAGCACTCCACACCCGGGTAGACGGCTCCGCGGCGTCGACCAGCAGAACGCCGTCGCGGCGGGGAAACCCGGACGCGACACACCGCCGCGCACCCGGTTCGTCGAGGATGATCGCGGCCGCGGAAAGCCAGCTTCGGCGGCTCGGGGTCGCGCTGCCGATGGCTCGGGCTCCGACGGCGGCGACTACCCGGTCGACACTGCCGGACAGTGCGGGATCGCTGATCACCGTCAAGACCGCAGTTTCGGCGCTGGGTGTCCCGCTGGTTGTCCTGAGCGGACTGGCGTGTGTGGCGTACGTCACGGCGCCCACCATGTCCGGCGAGTCCGCAGACGCACCAGTCATCGGGCCAACACCTGTGGATGACAACGGATCTGGGGATGGGCCGCAAGTGAAAGGCCACCAAAAAGGACGACCCTCGCCAGGGGGGGAGTAGGCGAGGGTCGTCGTGCATAAGCCCCGGGGGGTCGGGCTGATGCACGCTCGGCGTAGGCCAAGCAAGGCCAACTATACACACGATCCCGGGTCGCAGCGCAAGAGAATGAGCCAAATTGAAATCAGCGTGTTTTCCTGTGAATTTACCCCTCCCGCCAGGTGGCGTGAACTGCCAGATTTTGCCGCGTTCGAGCACGACGTTGTGGATCCGTTGGTAAGCCGGGCTCCGAGACTGGCCGGTGCTGATCCGCTCCCGCCCGGTCCCACTGCGCGAGCGGATACCGGCACCTTCCGGGGCAGCTGTGGCGACCAGCGCCGCCTTTGATGATCAGCGCCCTGGCCGGCAGAGCGCTGCCTGTTCGGTGACCTCAGCGGCGTTGCGGCGCTTCAGTTTTTGACACGACGAGATTAATTCGACTTTCCTCTTGCTGTGACCGCCGTCACGTAGTACAAAGGAGTCACGGAAGCTTGGCAAGGCCAAGGTGGCGCCGGAAGAGAAGGTTTCATCTCCCGAGCCGAGCGACCCAGCATGGTTCGCGAGTACCCACGCGGAGCACGCCGCGATGTTGGCAGAAGCGTTGCGGGCCTGCGTAATTGAATAGAGCGGGCGAGAATCTGGTTCAACCCTCATTCAAGCAGCGCAATTCAAGACGCCGAGGCCACCCACGCAACCCCTACAGCACGCTTGGTAGCTCGGAACCGTGCTAGCGGGCGGCGGGCCGAACTCGATTCGGAACGCCGCCCGCTTCATATTCGGCGGAGTCAGGGCGCGGTGGTCCGGTACTGCTGTCAGGGTGCTGCGGACTCAGCGATCGAAATCGCCTCACGTGCACCGTCTTCCAGCGCCAGGCAGCACATCGTGATCCACGTGGCCACGCCGTCGGGTTGACCTGTCGCGAACGCCTCACGCGCCGAGCGGTACTCATCGGCGCGCCGCATCCAGTACACCTCGGGTACCCCGAGACCGTGCGGATCCAGCCCGGATGCGATCGTCACCAACCGCGAGACGGCGCGCGCGACGACCCCGTCGGCACTGCCGAAAGCAGCCAGAGTCATCAACTCGCCGTGCGCGACACCGGCCAGCACTGCGGCCGGAACGGCACTTCCGCCCGACACCAGCCGGGTCACAAGATCCAGCCGGGCAACTACCTCGGGCACCGGACGCGGTCGGCCTAGATCGGCATCGGCCACCAGATCTGCAGCGGCAAGAGCATGGAGCCGGGCCAGGGCCTGAAGCGGAGCACGCTGCCATACCCCGATCAGGTTGGTGGCTCCACCCGCCAGTGCCTGACCCACGCGTAGCGCCCCGGCAAGCACCGGATCCTCCGACCCGGCAGCCTCGCCCTGCAACTGCAGACCGCCGCCGTCCAGTGCCGAAGAGCACCGCGCTCCGCGGACCGCGGACTCTGCCGCCGTCACCGGCCAATTGCGAAGATTGGTGCGGTGCCGGTGCGCCCTGCCCAGCGCGGTGCGCGCCGCCTCGGCGGCGTCAGCCACCCCGGGCAGGTCCAGCAGCGGCGCCAGCAGGTCTGGTCCGCCGCGGTGCGATGGCCCGCCGGGTGTCACGAACGGCCACGCTAGCGGCCGGTCCGCCCGGGTGTTGTCGGGGGTCTGGGATTGGGGAATCAAGACTCTGTCCACAGCGCAACGAGTAGTTAGGCTCACGGTTATGACTGAGGCGCACACCGAGGTTCCGACCTACTACCCCCCGCCGGAGAACTTCGCGGAGTCCGCGAACGCAACGGCAGCGCTCTATGAGCAGGCCGATGTCGACCGTCTCGCTTTCTGGGCCGAGCAGGCCAACCGGTTGCATTGGCACACGCCCTTCACCGAGGTTCTCGACTGGTCGGGCGCCCCGGTGGCCAAGTGGTTCATCGGGGGCAAGCTCAACGTCGCCTACAACTGCGTGGACCGCCACGTCGAGGCCGGCAACGGCGACCGGGTGGCCATTCACTGGGAGGGTGAGCCGGTCGGCGATGCCCGCACCATCACCTACGCCCAACTCAAGGACGAGGTGTGCAAGGCCGCCAACGCGCTCACCGGGCTCGGACTGGTGGCCGGCGACCGGGTGGCGATCTACATGCCGATGATTCCCGAGGCGATCGTGGCGATGCTGGCCTGCGCGCGACTGGGGATCATGCATTCGGTGGTCTTCGGCGGCTTCTCCGCCTCGGCGCTGCGGGCGCGCGTCGAGGACGCCCAGGCCAAACTGGTCATCACCACCGACGGCCAGTACCGACGGGGCAGCGCGGTGTCACTCAAAGCGGCCGTCGACGAAGCGGTCGCCGAGCAGGCCTGCGTGCGCAACATCCTCGTCGTCCGGCGTACCGGGACAGACGTGAACTGGACGGAAGGCCGCGACCTGTGGTGGCACGAGACCGTCGATACCGCGTCGAACCAGCACACCCCTGAGGCGTTCGACTCCGAACAACCGCTGTTTCTGCTTTACACCTCGGGCACCACCGGCAAACCCAAGGGAATCATGCACACCTCGGGTGGCTACCTCACCCAGGCGTCCTACACCCACTATTACGTCTTCGACATCAAGCCGGAGACCGACGTCTACTGGTGCACCGCCGACATCGGCTGGGTGACCGGTCACAGCTACATCGTCTATGGCCCGCTGTCCAACGGCGCCACTCAGGTCGTCTACGAGGGAACCCCGGCGTCACCGGACGAACACCGACACTTCCAGGTCATCGAAAAGTACGGCGTCACAATCTATTACACCGCACCGACCCTGGTCCGTACCTTCATGCGGTGGGGCCGGGAGTTGGCCTTCGAACACGATCTGTCCAGCCTGCGGCTACTGGGATCGGTCGGCGAGCCGATCAACCCGGAGGCTTGGCGCTGGTATCGGCTGGTGTTCGGCGGGGACAAGGCACCGATCGTGGACACCTGGTGGCAGACCGAGACCGGGGCGGCGATGATCTCACCACTGCCCGGCGTCACCACCTGCAAACCCGGTTCGGCGATGCGACCTCTGCCCGGCATCTCGGCCAAGATCGTCGACGACCACGGAGTGGAACTCGCACCGGCCGCTGAGGACGGCGAACCCGTCACCGGTTACCTCGTCCTGGACAAGCCCTGGCCGGCCATGTTGCGGGGCATCTGGGGCGATGAGGAACGTTTCGTCGAGACCTACTGGTCGCGGTTCGCCGAGCAGGGCTGGTACTTCGCCGGCGACGGGGCGCGCTACGGCAGCGACGGGGAGGTGTGGGTGCTCGGCCGAATCGACGACGTGATGAATGTCTCCGGCCATCGGATCTCCACCGCCGAGGTGGAGTCTGCGCTGGTGGGGCATGCCGGGGTTGCCGAAGCCGCCGTGGTCGGCGCGTCCGACGAACATACCGGCCAGGCGATCTGCGCCTTCGTCATCCTCAAGGCGCATCACGCCGAGATGTCCACCAAGGACATGGTCGACGAACTGCGCGCCGAGGTTGCCCGCGAGATCTCACCGATCGCCAAGCCCCGCGAGATTCACGTCGTTCCCGAACTGCCCAAGACCCGCAGCGGCAAGATCATGCGGCGGTTGCTGCGCGATGTCGCCGAGGGCCGCGAACTGGGCGACACCTCGACACTGGTGGATCCGACCGTTTTCCAGGCTATCCGGGCCAGCAAAGCGAACTAGACGCCGCTCAGGCGGGGCCGGGAGCCACCCCGGCGGTCGGGACGAAGCCTGCACCGGGGCGATCCTTGACGGCGAGGTCGGCCAGGATCGAGGTCATCGACATGGTGATCGCCGGCGTGTGCAGCGGGATGTACTTGATGATGCAGGTGGGCAGTCCCTCGGTGAACGCCCCGTGGATCATGCCGACCAGTTTGTTGTTGACCGTCACCGGCGCCCCGGAATCCCCGGGCCGACCGCAGACCTGGTTGACGATGGTGCCGGGGTCTTGGCCCGGACCCCACGTCACCCCGCAGGAATAGCCGGTGGTGCGCCCCAGCTTGCAGGCGACCTGACCGAAGGCAGGGTCCGGGCCGAGACCGTCGATCACGAAGCCATTCCAATTCGCGACGGGGGCAACCTTGGCGGGATCAAACCGGATGACGGCGTAGTCGAGTCCGTCATTGCCGGCCACCATGGTGCCCAGGGTGCCGCGGTCTTCGGCACCCTCGGCGGCAACCTGGGCGCCGGGGCCGCCGCAGTGCGCGGAGGTGAAGCCGACGAGTGCTCCGGTGCGGTCCTTGCCGATCGCGGTCAGCGTACAGAAGGTCTCGCCGTCAATGACCAGGCCCGCGCCGCCGCCGAGGGGTACCGGATCAGCGGCGGCGGCAACCGGCGCAGCGGGTAGGAGCGCGACGCAGGACAGGGCGCTGACCCCCAGGGCCAACGCCGTCCGTCGCAAACCGGTTGCGCTGACCGCTGCCACCTCCACTGCCACCTCCACTGCCGACACTGTGTGAACCACAAGTCTAACTTGGCCACTCCAGTAACTTTGGTAACAACGTCCGGGGTACCCCGGCCGCGTGTCCGACGTGGCAACATGAACTCCCGACCACACGACTCTGGAGGACTGCCGTGAGCAAACGGGATCGCAAGAACGGGGTGCCCACCACGGCCACCTCGATTCCGCTGGTAGACCCACATGCGATGCCGCCCAACCCCTCGATCGGCGACTTGGTCAAAGACGCCACCACCCAGGTCTCGACGCTGGTCCGGGCCGAGGTCGAACTGGCGAAAGCCGAGATCACCCGAGATGTGAAGAAGGGCCTCACCGGCAGCATCTTCTTCATCCTGGCCCTGGTCGTACTTCTTTACTCGACCTTCTTCATGTTCTTCTTCCTGGCCGAACTCCTGGACACCTGGCTGTGGAGGTGGGCGGCGTTCCTGATCGTCTTCATCCTGATGCTCGTCGTCACCGCTGTTTTCGCACTACTCGGTTACCTCAAGGTGCGCCGAATCCGCGGACCTCAGCAGACCATCGAGTCGGTCAAGGAGACCACCGCGGCGCTCACGCCGGGGCTGTCGAAGTTCGCCGGCGGAGCATCGAACACCCCGGCCCCAACCCGGGCCCCGGCACCGACCCCGGCACCGTCGCCGGCGTCACGGCGCCCTGCGGTCACCGCCGCGCCGGCGGCACCCGCCGTGGTGACAACGACGGCAGCGTCCACGGTGACTCACCCGGCCGCACCGGAGCGCACGGATTACCAGGAGCACCCCGAATACTCGGAGGACCCGGTCTACGAATACGAGACGGATTACCCGGAATCCGCGGCGTACGGGGAATCCGTGGATTACGGGGAATCGGCGGAGTACGTGGAGTACGGGGAACCTCAATACACCGAATACACGCCGGCGACTGAGTACACGGTGGTGACCGAGTACACCGAGCCCAGCACAGCGACCGAATACACCGAGCCCAGCACAGCGACCGAATACACCGAGCCCAGCACAGCGACCGAATACACGCCGGCGACCGAGTACACGGTGGCGACCGAGTACACCGAGCCCGCCGAGTACCCACCCGGCTACGACCCGACCGCCGCGGTGTACTCCGATACCGGCCTGCCCGTCACCCCGCCGTCGGACCGGTTGCCCGGCGATCCGTCTGGTTGGTGATGAGTCGCCCGGACCCGTCGGTCACCCGCATCGAGGGCCCGTGGCGTCACCACGACGTTCACGCCAACGGCATCCGGTTCCAGTGCGTCGAAGCTCTACCCGCCGACGATGACGCCCCGCCCACCGCGCGACCGTTGGTCATCCTGCTACACGGGTTTGCCTCGTTCTGGTGGTCGTGGCGTCATCAGTTGCGCGGCCTGACCGGGGCCCGGGTGGTCGCCGTGGACCTGCGCGGATACGGCGGCAGCGACAAGCCCCCGCGCGGTTACGACGGCTGGACCCTCGCCGGTGACACCGCGGGCCTGGTTCGGGCGCTCGGACACACCTCGGCCACCCTTGTGGGGCATGCCGATGGCGGGCTGGTGTGCTGGGCCACCGCGGAACTGCACTCCCGGGTGGTTGACGCCATCGCGCTAGTCAGTTCCCCGCACCCCGCGGCCCTGCGCAGGTCGGTGCTGATCAACCGCGACCAGCGCCGCGCTCTGCTTCCGAGCCTGCTGCGCTACCAGGTTCCACGCTGGCCGGAAAACCTGCTCACCCGCAACGACGCCGAGGAACTGGAGGCGCTGATCCGGACCCGCGCCTCCACGAAATGGCTTGTTTCCGAGGACTTCTCGGAAAGCATGGCACACCTGCGTCAGGCCATCCAGATCCCGTCGGCGGCTCATTCGGCCCTGGAATACCAGCGCTGGGCGGTGCGCAGCCAGACCCGCAGCGAGGGGCGCCGCTTCATGAAGCTGATGAACCGCCCGATCGACCTACCCCTGCTGCATCTGCACGGCGAGGGGGATCCCTACGTTCTGAGCGACCCGGTCCAGCGAAGCCGCCGGTACGCCCCGCGCGGGCGGTTCGTGGAGATTCCCGGGGTGGGACACTATGCCCACGAAGAAGCGCCCGGGGAGGTCAACGAGCACCTCCAGCGTTTCCTCAACTCCGTGATGCTCAGCCGGTGACACAGGCGCCGGTCGGCACCTTGGACGTATTGCCGATCTTGGCCAGCTGTCGGGACACCTCGTCGGTGGTCATCACGAAGCCGGTGTCGTTGTCGTCAACACCCGCGCCGAATACCACGCCGATCACCTGACCTGCGCGATTGATCATCGGGCCACCTGAATTCCCTTGGCGGACGATCCCTCTGATGGTGTAGACCTCACGATTGACTGTCTTACTCTTGTAGATGTCAGGTCCGCTAAGTTCGATGATCTCCCGGACCCGTGCGGGAGTGGCGACGAAGTCACCACCGCCCGGGAAGCCGAGCACCACAGCATCGGTGCCCGTCTTCGCGGGCTGGTCGGCGAACACCAACGGCGGCTGCGGCAGCGTCGGCACATCGAGAATGGAGATGTCGGCATCGGGGTCGTAGGACACCACCGTCGCTTCGTAGGTCTTACCCTCGGCTTCGACGGTCACACTGTCCGAGCCGGCCACGACATGCGCATTGGACATGACCCGATTGGGTGCGATGACGAAACCGGTTCCCTCAAGCACCTTTTGACAGCTCGATGCCACACCGCGGATCTTGACCACACTGGGCCGCGACTTTGCGACGACAAGGCTGTCGGCCAGCGATGCGTCCGGTTCGTCGACGGCCGGCACCGGGGGGCGCAGTGGCTCAAGGACTTCCGGCAGACCCGAGGTGTTCAGCAGCGCCGACACCCGGTTGGGTACGGCGCGCAACCAGTTGGGGGCGTACTTGTCGACCTCGGTGATGACCTTCGAATCACGGGCGGCAGCAGCCAGACTGGTCTGGTTGGAAGTCGTCAGAGGGCTGCCCAGCAGCCACGCGGCGATGAGCACCACCAGAAGTTGCAGCCCGACACCGGTCAGAGAGTCGATCACCCGGACCGGACCGCTGCGGATCGACCCGCGGACCGCGCGGCCCAGCACAACTCCGGCGACCTCGCCGATGACCACCAGCGCGAGGATGAGAAGCAATGCGGTGAAAAGCTTTCCGCGCGGCGAGTCGACGAGGCCGACGACGTGCGGAGCGAGCATCACGCCGGCGATTGCGCCGAGGACAACCCCGATGAACGACATCAGGGAACCCAACGCACCAGACCGCCATCCGGAGATCGCGGCAATCAAGGCCACGCCGATGATGGCGAAGTCCAGCCATTGCGAGCCCGTCACACCGGTTCCTCCCTATCGTCGCGCCCGTCGCCGACGAGAGCCATCGCTTCGTCCAACTCTCGCACGTCGTCGGTGTCCCACGGTTGTGACCACCCGGCCACGTCGAGCATTGCCGAGATTACGTGTCCGGTGAAGCCCCACACCAACATCTCGTTGAGCAGG
Source organism: Mycobacterium sp. (assembly GCF_044370595.1). Classification (GTDB taxonomy): domain Bacteria; phylum Actinomycetota; class Actinomycetes; order Mycobacteriales; family Mycobacteriaceae; genus Mycobacterium. The sequence continues at coordinate 35,630 of NZ_JBILVF010000006.1, read as the reverse complement.
AACGCCGGGCCGGCATAGCGTCGGTGCGCATCGCTGCGGTACACCATCAGCCGGTTCCGCGGATTGATGAACGCCCGCAGGGGAACCCGTGCGACAGCGGCCGTCTCCGATTCGTCAACCACCGTGACCGGCCCCGGATCCGGTGAATAGGCCAGCACCGGCACCACGTGGAAGCCGGACGGCGGGATGAAAATTCGTTCCAGGGTGCCCAAGGGGTGCAGGCGCGCGGGGTCGAGTCCGGTCTCCTCGTTGGCCTCCCGAAGAGCGGTGTGCACCGGACCGGGGTCGGTGGGGTCGACCGCCCCGCCGGGGAAGGCCGCCTGACCAGCGTGGTGGCGTAGGGTCCCCGCCCGAACTGTCAGCAGCAGATCGGCTTGATCGGGCACGCCGCCTGCCGGATGGTCGGCGGCCGGGCCGGAAAACAGCACCAGCACGGCGGCGTCCCGGGAGTTGCCGGCGGCGGCACCGCTGAGTGCGGCCACCAGTTCCGGGGGCACCCGGCGGCGGTAAACCTCCGGAATGCGGTCGAGGTTGTCCACCAACGGCGCCAACCACGGCGGCCGCGCCTGCGGTCGAAGGGCTCCCGCTGCGCTCACCGGGAGGCTCCAGTCCTGCGCCGCCACTACCGCAGCGCCGTATCCACCGCAGCTGCGACCTCATCGGCGCTGGTGAATGGCTGCGGCAGCACCCGAGCAACGCTACCGTCCCGGCGCAGCACCACCGTCGCAGGCATGACGTTCGGCACGCCGAGGGCAGCGGCGATGCTGCGTCGCCCGTCCTGGAACACTGGCAATCGGACACCGAGTTCGGCCATCCGCAGCAGTCCCGCGGTCTCGTTCTCGTCCTGATGGACGGTCACCACGTCTACCGCGTCGCCGACCCGGCGCTGATACTCCTGTAACGCCGGAAGTTCGTCGGCGCACGGACCGCACCAATAGGCCCATAGGTTCAACACCACCGGGCGGCCCGCCAGCACCGCGGCGACGTCGACGTCAGAACCGTCGGCGGCGCACTCCACCACCACACCGCGCAGCCGCTCTGGACCGGCGCCACCGCTGGGAGCCGGACAGGGCGGCAGTCCCGCGCGCCGCCGCGGTTCGGCGAGCGCCTGCGGGGTGTCGGCGTCGCGGTGGGTCCGCTGGGACGGCGCACCCTGAGTCGGTTGGTTCGGCCGTTGAACGAGTTCGAGGGTCAGTGCCACCGCGAGGGCGGCCAGCACGGCCAACACCGCCAGTGTCCAACGGGTCGACGTGCGCATGGTCCCTAGAGCCCGGCCAGCGCAAGGAGATGCTCGGTCTCCGGCCCGCGGACCAGTTCGGCGGCGAGCAGGGGTTCGGTCGGGCCGGTGCCGTAGGACGGGCAGTCCTTGGCCAGCACGCAGACCCCACACGCAGGCTTTCGAGCGTGGCACACCCGACGGCCGTGGAAGATCACCCGGTGGCTGAGCAGGGTCCACTCCCGTCGTTCGATCAGTGCCCCAACCGCATGCTCGACTTTGACCGGGTCGGTCTCGGCGGTCCATCGCCAGCGGCGCACCAACCGGCCGAAGTGGGTGTCGACGGTGATCCCCGGAGTGTCGAAGGCGTTGCCGAGGATCACATTGGCGGTCTTGCGACCGACGCCAGGCAGCGTCACCAGGTCGTCCATGGTCTGCGGCACCTCGCCGCCGAATCGCTGAACCAATTCCTGGCCGAGCCGGATCAACGAGTTGGCCTTGTTGCGGTAGAAGCCGGTGGGCCGGATCAACTCCTCCACTTGGTTGCGGTTGGCCTCGGCGTAATCGTGGGCGGTGCGGTACTTGGCGAACAACGCCGGCGTGGTGAGGTTGACCCGCTTGTCGGTACTTTGCGCGGACAGGATGGTCGCCACCGCCAGTTCGAGCGGATTGGTGAAGTCCAGTTCGCAGTACACGTGCGGGAACGCGATGGCCAGAGCACGGTTCATCCGACGGGCTCGCCGCACCAGGCCGAGATGAGTTTCGGCATCCCACTTCGAAGACCCGCCCGAGGAATTGGGCCCCGAGGAATTGGGTACCGAGGAATTGGGTACCGAGGAATTGGGTACCGCACCCGCCATCACGGCTGCCAGGTTACTGACCGCCGACAGACCGGTGGCAATTCGTGATCCTGATGAGACTTCCCGCCGGTTAACTTGCCCGCTATGTCCTGGTTGGTTGCGGTGTGTTTTCCCGGACTGCTGATGGTGTGCGCGGTCGGGTTGCAGCGCTTGGAGAGCCTGCTGCACGGTGACCGTCCATCGGCAGTCGAGCTGGTCGCTCGGCTGGAACGGGCGGCGCGCAACGCGCGGCAGAAGGCCGCCCAGCGAGCACTACGCGAACTGTCCGAGGCGCCGCCTCTGGGCCGGCTCGATCCGGTGTTGCTGATCGACGAACCCGGGTTGCCGACCCGCCCGAATCCGTTGTTTCAACCATCGGGGTTGGGCAATCGTGTGTAGCGTTGGGAAGGCTTCGAGCCTGACTAACCATTAGGCTCGAAGTTGCGCGTGTTCAAGTACCGATCTGCTGAGACCGATGAGCTAAGAGGGGCAACGTGGACGAGATCCTGGCGAGGGCCGGAATCTTCCAAGGGGTGGATCCCGCCGCTGTCTCCGCGCTGACCAAGCAGCTGCAGCCGGTGGACTTTCCGCGCGGCCACACCGTGTTCAACGAGGGCGAGCCGGGTGACCGGCTCTACATCATCATGTCCGGCAAGGTGAAGATCGGTCGCCGCTCCTCCGACGGGCGGGAGAACCTGCTGACCATCATGGGGCCATCGGACATGTTCGGTGAGCTGTCCATCTTCGACCCCGGGCCACGCACCTCCAGCGCCACCACCATCACCGAGGTGCGCGCGGTGTCGATGGACCGCGACGCGCTGAAAGCCTGGATCAACGACCGCCCCGAGATCGCCGATCAATTGCTGCGTGTTCTGGCCCGTCGGCTGCGGCGCACCAACAACAATCTCGCCGACCTGATCTTCACCGACGTCCCGGGCCGTGTTGCCAAGCAACTGCTGCAACTGGCGCAGCGCTTCGGCACCCAGGAGGGCGGGGCGATGCGGGTCACCCACGACCTCACCCAGGAGGAGATCGCTCAGTTGGTCGGGGCGTCGCGGGAGACCGTGAACAAGGCGCTGGCCGACTTCGCCCATCGCGGCTGGATTCGGCTGGAGGGCAAAAGTGTGTTGATCTGCGACTCTGAACGGCTGGCGCGCCGCGCCCGGTAAGGGTCCTTTGAGATTGCACTGACGCAGGCCATCACTGGCATTTTTCCAACCTGACGTCAATGTCGACGCAGGTAATCAAGCTGCGCACGCACCGACGATTCCGCGGCGTCCCACAGCTTCGTGTCGACATCGGCATAGACGTGTTCGACCACCTCGCGGGCCGTGGCGTCCGCACCGAGGGTCTGCAACGCCGCGCGCACCTGCTCGAGCCGCTGCGCGCGGTGGGCCAGGTACGTCTCGGCGACAGCCCGAATGTGCTCCTGATCGGGACCGTGGCCGGGCAGGACCCGACGCCGGCCCAGTCCCTGCAGTTTGCGCAGCGACTCCAGATAGTCGGCCAGGCTGCCGTCTTCGGCGTCGATGACGGTGGTGCCGCGGCCGAGCACGGTATCACCGGTCAGCACGGCGTCATCAAGGACGAAACTGACTGAATCGGCGGTGTGACCCGGAGTGGCCAGCACCCCGATCCGCAGCCCGGCGGCATGGATGATGTCGCCGTCGTACAGGTAGCCGCCGAGCCCGCGGAGGAATCCACTGCCGACCGCGCGCACGGTGGCTCCGGTGGCATCGACGAGTTTGTCGATGCCGTCGGTGTGATCGCCGTGGCGATGACTGATCAGCACCATCGCGATTCGGCTGATCGCTGCCAGCCGGCTGATGTGCTCATCATCGTCGGGACCGGGATCGACGATCACCGCCTCGGCACTGCCGGGGGCCCGAAGCACCCAGGTGTTGGTGCCCTCCAAGGTCAGCGGGCCGGGGTTCTGGCACAGAAGCACCGAAGCCGATTCGGTGACCGGCCGCAACGTGCCGTAAGACGGGTGGGTCACCTGACGGTCACCGCAGGCTCACGCCACCTCGACGATGAGTTCGACCTCGACGGGAACGTCCAGGGGCAGTGAGGCCACCCCGACCGCTGAGCGGGCGTGCGCGCCGGCTTCTCCGAACACCTCGCCGAGGAACTCAGAGGCACCGTTGACCACGCCCGGTTGCCCGGTGAAACCAGGTGCCGATGCCACGAACCCGACGACTTTGACCACCCGGACCACCGAATCCAGACCGACGAGCGCGTCGATGGCGGACAGGCTGTTGAGGGCGCAGGTGCGCGCCGCCGCCTTAGCCTCCTCGGGGCTCACCTCGGCGCCGACCTTGCCGAAGTGGGTCGGCTTGCCGCCGGCCAGTGGGAGCTGACCGGAGGTGTAGACCAGATTGCCGGTGCGCACCGCGGGAACGTAGGCCGCCAGCGGGGTGGCCACCGCCGGAAGCGTGATGCCGATTTCGGCCAGCCGCGCTTTAGCACTCATTCAGGCTGCTCACTTCGGCCTCTTGAGATAGGCGACGTGTTGCTCCCCGGTCGGCCCATGCAGTACCGAGACCAGTTCCCAGCCGTCGGCACCCCACTGGTCGAGAATCTGCTTGGTTGCATGGGTCAGCAACGGCACCGTCGCGTACTCCCACGTGGTTGGTTGACTCTTGGTTGCTTCGGTCACTGCCGAAGCCTAACCTCCCGGCGGCGGCCGGCTCTCGCCGATTCAGCGAGCAGGACTTCGACCATGGTGGCCTTGGATAGCATGCAGTGGTGGCGACCAACCCGAGCGAGCACAGCGTAGTCGGCTGGCCAGACCGCCTCACCCAGGCCCGACTTCATTTTGTCACCGGTAAGGGTGGAACCGGTAAGACCACTGTCGCCGCTGCGCTGGCGCTGACGCTGGCAGCCGGTGGCCGGCGGGTGCTGCTGGTGGAAGTCGAAGGGCGGCAGGGCATTGCCCAACTCTTCGATGTTCCGCCGTTGCCCTACCAGGAGGTCAAAGTCGCCACCGCCGACGCCGGTGGGCACGTCAACGCATTGGCGATCGACCTCGAGGCCGCCTTCCTGGAATACCTGGACATGTTCTACAACCTGGGGCTTGCCGGGCGGGCGATGCGCCGGGTAGGGGCCATCGAGTTCGCCACGACGATCGCCCCGGGCCTGCGCGACGTGCTGCTGACCGGGAAAATCAAGGAGGCCGCCGTCCGGTTGGACGCCAACAAACGACCGGCCTACGACGCGATCGTCGTCGATTCGCCGCCCACCGGCCGGATCAGCCGGTTCCTGGACGTAACCAAGGCGTTGTCGGATATCGCCAAGGGCGGCCCGGTGCACGGCCAGGCCGAGGGGGTGGTGCGGCTGCTGCACTCCGAACAGACCGCCATCCACCTGGTGACCCTGCTGGAGGCGTTGCCGATCCAGGAGACCATCGAGGCCATCGAGGAGTTGGAGCAGCTCGAACTCCCGGTGGGCAGCGTGATCGTCAATCGCAACATCCCCGCCTTCCTGCCGGCCGAAGCCCTGGCATCGGCTGCCGACGGGGTGATCGACGCCGATGCCATCCGCGGTGGGTTGACCCGCGCCGGGATCACCATGGCGGACCCGGATTTCGCCGGCCTGCTGACCGAGACGATCGAACATGCCAGCCGGATCCGGGCCCGCTCGGAGAGCGCGCTGGAGTTGGAGAAGCTGGACGTGCCACGGCTGGAACTGCCCACTATCACCGACGGGGTGGATCTGGGCAGTCTCTACGAACTGGCCGAAATCCTTGCCCAGCAAGGTGTCAGGTGAGCGGGGCGGATCGGACCGGTTGGGGTTCGCAGATGAGCGGAGCGGGTCGATGAGCGGAGCACCTCCGGCGCTGGACATGAAGTCAATCCTGTCCGACAAGTCCAACCGCGTGGTCGTATGTTGCGGGGCCGGCGGGGTCGGGAAGACGACCACCGCGGCGGCGATGGCGCTGCGCGCGGCTGAGTACGGCCGCAGTGTCGTGGTGTTGACCATTGATCCCGCCAAGCGGCTGGCGCAGGCCCTGGGCATCAAGGAACTCGGCAATGAGCCTCAGCAGGTACCACTGGGCCCGGAGGTCGCCGGCGAGTTGTACGCGATGATGCTCGACATGCGGCGGACCTTCGATGAAATGGTGATCGAATACTCCGATCCCGAACGCGCACAAGCGATTCTGGACAACAAGTTTTATCAGACCGTCGCGACGTCACTGGCCGGCACCCAGGAGTACATGGCCATGGAGAAGCTCGGCCAACTGCTGGCCCAGGACCGCTGGGATCTGGTGGTGGTCGACACTCCACCGTCACGAAACGCGCTGGATTTCCTTGACGCCCCCAAACGGCTGGGCAGTTTCATGGACAGCCGACTGTGGAAGCTCTTCTTGGGGCCCGGCCGCGGTCTGGGCAAACTGGTCACCGGTGCAATGGGTCTGGCCATGAAGGCGCTGTCGACCATCGTCGGCTCGCAGATGCTCTCCGACGCCGCCACCTTCGTGCAGTCGCTGGACTCGACGTTCGGCGGCTTCCGGGAGAAGGCTGACCGCACCTACGAGTTGCTCAAGCGGCGCGGCACCCAGTTCGTGGTCGTCTCGGCGGCCGAACCGGACGCGCTTCGCGAGGCCACCTTCTTCGTCGACCGCCTCTCCCAGGAGGGCATGCCTCTGGCCGGGCTGGTGCTGAACCGGACCCACCCAATGCTGTGCCCGCTGACGGTGGAGCGCGCAATCGACGGCGCCGTCGAGCTCGAAGCCTCCCCCGACATCGACGGGAACGAGATCACTGCGGGGGTACTGCGCATCCATGCCGACCGTGGCATGACCGCGAAGCGCGAGGTGCGGTTGTTGTCCCGATTCACCGGCGCCAACCCGCACGTGAGGGTGGTGGGCGTCCCGTCGTTGCCGTTCGACGTCTCGGATATGAACGCACTCCAGGCCATCGCCGATCAGATCACCGGCGAGAACTAGAACCCCGCCAAACCGGGAAGCGTCAGGAGACGCTGCGGTGCTGGCGGGCGGCGAAGAACTCCGCCCACGAGGTCACATCGGGGTGCTGCTTGAGCAGGGCGCGGCGCTGACGTTCTGTCATGCCGCCCCAGACGCCGAACTCGACGCGGTTGTCCAGGGCGTCGGCACCGCATTCCATCATCACCGGGCAGTGCCGGCAGATGACGGCGGCTTTGCGTTGAGCAGCCCCCCGGACGAACAACTGGTCGGGATCGGCCGACCGACACAACGCTCTGGATACCCAGGCGATACGGGCTTCCCCGTTGACCATCTGGACCGTACTTTGCAATGACACTGAGGTAGTCCTGCGGGCAGCGGGCCGAGTCCCCGACACGGGCGATCCCTTCGTCTCAGCCGCCTGTCTGGCGGCGAATCCCTCCGATGTAGACCCGGTGCGATCTACGCCACAGTGCGAGGCACGGTGTTAGCTGCGTCGCACTGTCCGATTAAAATAGGTGGTCAGGTCGCGTTTGCGCAACAGTGCGGTGACAGGTTTTTTGGGACAACCGTCCAGCCTGACCATGAACTGCGGTTTTACGACTCAGGCGTCACAAATCCTGCTCCGGCGTGAGACGCCCGGGCACTCGGCCCAGCCGCCCGGATCCCGTTAGTACGCTGTACCCCATGTCGGAACGCCCCTCGGCCGGTTCCACGATCATCAAGCTGGCGTGGTCCTGCCTGTTGGCCAGCGTGCTCGTGGCGGCTCTGCTGTTCCCCGTCGTGGGCGGCCTGGGGCTGATGTCCAACCGTGCCTCAGAGATCGTGGCCAATGGATCGGCGCAGGTCCTGGAAGGCGACGTCCCGGCCGTGACCACCATGGTCGACGCCAGAGGTACCACGATCGCCTGGCTGTACTCCCAGCGCCGCTTCGAGGTCCCCGGCGACAAGATCGCCGACACCATGAAGCTGGCGATCGTCGCGATCGAGGACAAACGGTTCGCCGAGCACAACGGGGTGGACTGGAAGGGCACTCTGACCGGTCTGGCCGGCTACGCCTCCGGGGCTCTGGACGCCCGCGGTGGTTCCACGATCGAACAGCAGTACGTCAAGAACTACCAACTGCTCGTTGTCGCCCGCAACGACGCCGAGAGACGCGCGGCGGTGGCACCGACCCCGGCCCGCAAGCTGCGCGAGATCCGGATGGCGCTGAGCCTGGACAAGACGCTGACAAAGCCGGAGATTCTCACCCGGTACCTCAACCTGGTGTCGTTCGGCAACGGCGCGTTCGGCATCCAGGACGCCGCCCAGACCTATTTCGGCATCGACGCCTCAGCCCTGAACTGGGAGCAGTCCGCTCTGCTGTCCGGCCTGGTTCAGTCGACCAGCACGCTGAACCCCTACACCAACCCCGATGGTGCGCTGGTGCGGCGGAACCTTGTGCTGGACACAATGATTGAACAGATACCGAATAGAGCCGAGGAGTTACGGGCGGCCAAGCAGAAGCCGCTGGGCATTCTTCCGCGGCCCAACGAGTTGCCGCGCGGTTGCATCGCCGCCGGCGACCGCGCCTTCTTCTGTGATTACGTCCAGGAGTACCTCGCCCGGGCGGGCTTGAGTAAAGAGCAGATCGCCAAGGGCGGCTACCTGATCAGGACCACTCTGGACCCCGACGTGCAGGCCGAAGTCAAGAAAGCCGTCGACTCCAGAGCCGCCCCGGACCTGGACAGCATCGCCAGCGTGATGAATGTGGTGCTACCCGGCAAGACCGGCCACCCCGTCATCGCAATGGTCGGTAACCGCACCTACGGCCTCGACGCCGACGCAGGCCAGACCGTTCAGCCACAACCGTTTTCGATGGTCGGGGACGGGGCTGGCTCGATCTTCAAAATCTTCACCGCCGCCGCGGCCCTCGATCTGGGCCTGGGTATCAACGCCACCCTCGATGCGCCCGGTTGGTTCCAGGCCAAGGGTCTCGGTGATGGGGGCGCCAAAGGCTGCCCGAAGGACAACTGGTGCGTGATCAATTACCGGGATCCGCGGAATTTGACGATGTCGGTCACCGACGCCTTGGCGAGGTCGCCGAACACCGCCTTCGCCAAGCTCATTTCCCAGGTGGGCGTCGACCGGACTGTGGACATGGCGGTCAGGTTGGGACTGCGGTCCTACGCCGAACCGGGTAGCGCCCGGGGCTACAACCCGCCCGATGCCAACGAGAGTCTGGCCGACTTCATCAAGCGGCAGAACATCGGCTCGTTCACACTGGGCCCGTTCCCGGTGAACCCTCTGGAACTGGCCAATGTTGCGGCGACACTGGCGTCCGGTGGGGTGTGGTGCCCGCCTAACCCCATCGACAAGATCTATGACCGCCGGGGCAACGAGATCGCGATCAACGCCGATGCCTGCGAGCAGGTGGTGCCGGAGGGTTTGGCCAACACCCTGTCGAATGCCATGGGTAAGGACACCGTTGGTATCGGCACGGGAGCCCCGGCCGCCAATGCGGCCGGTTGGACGCTGCCGATGTCGGGTAAGACCGGCACCACCGAAGCGCACCGCTCAGCGGGCTTCGTCGGTTACACCAACCGCTACGCCGCGGTGAGCTACATCTACGACGACTCGCCGGAGCCCAGCGATCTGTGTTCGTTCCCGCTGCGCAAGTGTATCGAGGGCGACCTCTTCGGCGGCAAGGAACCGGCCGATACCTGGTTCACCGCAATGACTCCGATCGCCCAGGACTTCGGCGATGTCAGCCTGCCGCCGACCGACCCCCGCTACGTCGACGGGGCGCCGAGCTCCCGCGTTCCCAACGTCAACGGTATGAGCCAAGAAAGTGCCCGGGAAGAGTTGCGCGCCTCGGGATTTCAGGTCGCCGACGGCGTGTCGATGGTCAACAGCAAAGCATCGTCGGGCACTGTCGTCGGCACGTCACCGAGCGGCCAGACGATACCGGGGATCATCGTCACTCTGGTGGTGAGTAACGGCGTGCCCCCTGCACCGCCACCGTCGCCGAAACCGGAGCCGCCGCCGGGCGGTCCGCCGCCACCGCCCCCGCTACCCGGGATGCCGCCGGGCGTCGGTTCGACAGTGGTGCAGATTCCGGGACTTCCGCCGATCACCGTTCCGGTGCTCCCGCCGCCCCTACCGCCACCGCCACCGGGAGCGCCTCCACCACCGCCGCCTCCGTAGCCGGCGGCGTCGAGAATTACTCATCCCACTGCGGCCACCGCTGGCAGTAGTCTGCCGGTATGGCCGCCAACGCCTTGAGAACATCCACCACCGTCGCGGCCGGTGCGGCCGCCCTGACGGTGGCCTACGCCGCGGTGATCGAGCGCAACGCCTTCGTCGTGCGGGAAGTCACGATGCCGGTGTTGAGCCCGGGTTCCACCCCGTTGCGGGTGCTGCATCTCAGCGATATCCACATGCGACCGGCGCAGCGGCACAAACAAGCCTGGCTGCGCGAACTGTCCGGCTGGGAACCCGACCTGGTGGTCAACACCGGCGACAACCTGTCCCACCCCCGCGCGGTGCCCGCCGTGGTGCAGGCTCTCGGCGACCTGCTGGCCGTGCCGGGGGTGTTCGTCTTCGGCAGTAACGACTACTTCGCCCCCCAACTGAAAAACCCGGCGAAGTATCTGACCGACCGCGATCATCGCAAGCACGGCAGCCCACTGCCCTGGCAAGACCTGCGAGCGGCGTTCACCGAACGCGGCTGGTTGGACCTGACCCACAACCGGCGTGAACTGGAGGTGGCCGGACTGGTCATCGCCGCCGCCGGCGTCGACGATGCACACCTGGGCCGGGACCGCTACGAGACCATCGCCGGATCACCCAGTTCGGCGGCCAATCTCAGCCTCGGTGTCACCCACGCCCCCTACACCCGGGTGCTGGACCGGTTCGCCGCCGACGGCTACCAACTGGTGATGGCCGGCCACACCCACGGCGGCCAACTGTGCCTGCCGTTCTACGGCGCCCTGGTGACCAATTGCGACCTGGACCGTTCCCGGGCCAAGGGGGCGTCGAACTGGGGTGCCGAGACTGCCCTGCACGTCTCCGGCGGCATCGGAACCTCACCGTACGCACCATTGCGGTTCTGCTGCCGGCCGGAAGCCACGCTGCTGACCCTGGTGGCGGCACCGACGGGCGGGCATGACCACACCCGCACCGTGCTGAGTTCCACGCCGACCGTTTCGGTGCACTAGCCGAAACCGTGACCGACCACCAGGTGAGCGTTTGGCTTCCCTGCTGGGCGGTGCGATAGGCTGTCGACGCTTCACGCGGGGTGTGGCGCAGCTTGGTAGCGCGCTTCGTTCGGGACGAAGAGGTCGTGGGTTCGAATCCCGCCACCCCGACTGTGTGGACGCCCTTCTGATCACCGGAAACGTGGGCCGGAAGGGCTTCGTCGGCTCTTCGGATTCCAGCGGGGTTCGGTGCGGTTTTGAGGTCGGCGTGCCTTGTCGCCAAAACCATCGGCCCGACGCCCGCCGGAGCGCCGCGCGGTCCGGCCGACCGGGCTTAGCCGACGGCTGCGTGGGCACTGAGTGCTCTCTCGCCAGCGTGGGCTCTGTGCAGAAGACCGGCCCTGCCCGGCTACTTGATCTTGTACAGGGTGAACCGGTGGCTATAGGTACCGTCGGCGTTGCGCACGGTCTCGACCTCGCCGGTGGCGGCGACGTAGGCCCCGGTGCCGCCGAGCACCGCCCGTAACTGCGGAGCATCGGCCGACATCTCCGATTCGGCGGGCGGGTAGACCGCACTGCCGCCGACGACGATGGTGTCGACGTCGTTGAAGCGGAACACCAGGGTGGCGAAGCGCTCTTCGAGCGCGTCGCGTCCGGTAGCCTCCGGCGCGGGGATGTCCACCGTCGTCAGCAGGCCGGAGAGGTCACCGACCACCTCGCCGTCGCGGGAGATCGGGGCGTCGAAGGCCAGCAGGTCGCCGTGGGCTTTGCCGGTCGCACCGGCGGGCCGGTCGGCGAACTTGACCTCGGTCAGCACGGGGTTTCCCTGCACGAGGGTGAACTCCTCGGTGGGCGTGGCCGCCGAACAGCCGACGAGGGCGGCGCAGGCGCCGACGAGGGCGACAAACCGGACCATCGGCCGAGTCTTTCACACCTTCGGGTGAGGTTGTCTCGGGCGCCGCATCCGCACTTAGCCGCAACGCCGCCAAAACATCCGAGCGCATAGGCCGTCTGCGGCAGGGGCACCGACGACCGCCTCACGGCAGCCGCCACGGTCTTCTCCCGAGCGTTAGGGGCTCTTCGGATCTTGCCGGGGTGCTGTGTTCACTGGACGACGATGGAGCCGAGGAACCGCCAGCTGACCTTGCCGGCGTAGAGCAGTGCTCGGATGCGGTAATTCTCGAAGTATGACCCGGGCGAACCCGCGCTCAGGCGACCGGAGTCGACGCGGTCCGCCGCCGGGCCAGGGAGAACTCCGCCAGGACGAACACCGCCAGCGAGAGGGCCACCGCGGCGATGATCGCCGGGTAGCGGCTTTCCAGCGTGGAGGTCTGCCTGATCAGGATGCCGATGAAAGCCCAGATGAGCACCAGGCCGTAGGCCACGTCGCGGTTGCGCAGCATCGTCACGGTGCCGATGGCCATCGCAACAAGCACCATGATCACCGCCCAGCTGGATTCGGCGATGCCGAAGCGGTTCCAGCCCCAGTAGACCAACAGAACGGTGATGTTGGACACCACGGCGACTGTGGACCAGCCGAAGTAGACGCTGAACGGCACTCCGATGAACCACCGTTGGCGCGCAGTGGGATTCGCGCGACGCACCGTTGTCACGATCAGCCCCAGGCAGGTCAGGATCGCCACCAGCAGAACGGCGGACAGTGGAATGAGGTCGTAGTGCCAGGCGAAGATCCACGCCGTGTTGAGCAGCGAGGACAGCGCGAACAGCACCCCGACGCGGTTGAGTAACGCGGTGTCGGCGGCGGTGTCGGGACGGTCGCGGAACAGCCCCAACTGGTAGAGCACGTGGGCACCCAGCAGCAGGTAGATCACCCCCCAGATGGAGAACGTCACACCGGCGGGGGTGAACAGGCTCGGGTAGGCGTCGGAGATGTCGCCGGTGCGTCTGCCGTTCAACGGCAGCGAGTTGGCCGCGACGTTGGCCGCGATCATCGCCAGGTATGTCACCACCACCGCGATCTTGACCGGTGTACGGGTTGCCGGTGTTGTGGCCGTGCTCATTGCTGCTGCTCCTATCCGAGGATTGCGGGTCTCAAAGCTGGGCGGCGGCGTGCCGGCCGGCGACGCGTCCGGAGAACAGACAACTGCCCAGGAAGGTTCCCTCCAGCGCGTTGTAGCCGTGCACCCCGCCGCCGCCGAAGCCGGCGACTTCACCGGCGGCGTACAGGCCCGCGATCGGGTTCCCCGCACCGTCCAGAGCCCGCGACGACAGATCGGTCTGGATACCGCCGAGGGTTTTTCGGGTCAGAATGTGCAACTTCACCCCGATCAGCGGTCCGGCGTCGGGGTCGAGCAGGCGGTGCGGCGTGGCGGTGCGGGCGATGCGATCGCCGAGGTAGCGGCGGGAGTTCCGGATCCCCTGCACCTGGGCGTCCTTGGCGTAGGGGTTGTCGATCTGCCGGTCCCGCGCCTCGATCTGGGAGCGGATGCGCTGAGGATCCAGCAACGGCTCATCGGTGAGCTTGTTCATCAGCGCGACCAGTTCCTCGAGGTTGTCAGCCACGACGAAGTCCGCGCCCCGCGATTTGAACGCCTCCACCGGGGCCGGCGCGCCCCTGCTCATCAGCCGCCCACGCAGCATGCCGACCTTGTCGTGGTTGGTGATGTCCGGGTTCTGCTCGGAACCCGACAGCGCGAACTCCTTCTCGATGATCTTCTGGGTGAGGATGAACCAACTGTGGTCGTAACGGGCGATTTCCGGGTCGGTTCGCAGGTACCGCAGTGTGCCCAGGGTGTCATAGCCGGGCAGGTAGGGGGCGGGCAGTCGGCGTCCCAGTGCGTCGAACCACATCGACGAAGGGCCGGGCAGGATCCGGATGGCGTGCCCGGGCCAGATCGGATCCCAATTCTGCACGCCCTCGGTGTAGTGCCACATCCGGTCCCGGTTGACCAGTCGCACACCGCTGTCGGCGGCGATGTCCAGCATCCGGCCGTCGACATGCGCCGGCACACCGGTGATCATCGACGACGGCGGCGTACCCATCCGTTCCGGCCAGTAACGGCGCACGACATCGTGATTACCGCCGATTCCGCCGGTGGTCAGAATGACCGCGTGGGCTTGCATGTCGAAGTCGCCCAACCGATCCCGATTGCTCGGGGCCCCGCGAGGAGCGTCGTCGGCGGCCAGAACCACACCCCGCACACCGCTCACCGAACCGCCGGTGAACACCAGTTCGTCGACGCGGTGGCGGTGATGAAAGCTCAACAATCCGGCCTCGGCAGCGGCGAGAGCGGATTTCACGAACGGTTCGACGACACCGGTTCCGGTCCCCCAGGCCACATGGAAGCGCGGTACGGAGTTGCCGTGCCCGTCGGCCCGAAGGTCACCACGCTCAGCCCAGCCGACGGTGGGCAGGAAGGTGATTCCGTGGCCGTGCAGCCATGACCGTTTCTCGCCCGCCGCGAATTCGACGTAGGCCCGCGCCCACTTGACGGCGTGGGTGTCCTCGTCGTCGACGCGGTCGAAGGCCGCGCTGCCCTGCCAGTCACTCCAGGCGAGGTCGAAGGAGTCCCTGATGCCCATCCGCCGCTGTTCGGGGCTGTCGACCAGGAACAGGCCGCCGAACGACCAGAACGCCTGACCACCGAGGTTGGCTGCGTTCTCTTGATCGAGCAGCGCGACCCGTTTGCCTCGGGTGGTGAGTTCATGGGCCGCGACGAGCCCGGCCAGACCCGCCCCGACGACGATGACGTCTGCCTTCATCTCATACCTCCCGCAGATTCCGCCGCTACCGTACCGGCGCGTTCAGCCGCAGCGAGAAATCAAAGTCGTTCTTTGACCGCCGCAGACAACCGGGCACCGTCCGCCTTTCCCGCTGCGATGGCGGTGGCCGCCTTCATCACCAGGCCCATCTGCTTGACCGAGGGTCGCTCGCCGAGTTCTTCGGCCACCTGCGCGACAGCCGTGTCGACGACGTCGGCCACCTCGGCGTCGGTCAGCGGGGTGGGCAGATACTCGTCGATAATCCGGCCCTCGGCGTGTTCCTCAGCCGCCAACTCTCCGCGCCCGTTCTGGGTGTAGATCTCGGCCGCCTCGGTGCGCTTCTTGGCTTCGCGCGCCAGCACTTTGAGTAGCTCATCGTCGGTCAGTTCCCTGGCCTGCTTGCCGGACACCTCTTCGGTCTGAATCGCCGCCAGCAACATGCGAAGCGTCGCGGTGCGCAACTTGTCCTGGCTCTTCATCGCCTCGGTGAGGTCGGACCTAAGCCGTTCCTTCAGTTCTGCCATGTGTTCTAACGCTACGGGGCGGCACCCGATGGGCGAGGACGGGTTTGAGAAAACCCCGGACGCTCGTAAGGATGGGGTGATGAGCAACCACGTCGGGGGCCGCGGCCGGTGACCGCACCGCCACCCGGTCCGTTCGACCCACCGCCTCAATGGCCTGATCAGCCGCAGTACTCAGACCCGGCCTACGGCCCGGCGGCACCGCCGTACTACTCCCCGGCCGGCTATCCCGGTTACGGTCCACCTCCCGGGTATTCCCCCGGGTACCCACCCGGCTATCCCCCGCCCGGCTATCCCGCGCCCGGCTTTCCGCCCGGCTATCCGCCCGGCTATGGCGCAACCCCATCGTGGAAACCCGGGGTGATCCCGTTGCGGCCGTTGTCTCTCAGTGACATCTTCAACGGTGCGGTGGGCTATGTGCGTGCCAACCCGAAGCCGACCCTGGGCCTGACGACTGTCATCGTGCTCATCACTTCGGTCATCGGCTTCCTCACCGGGGTGGCCGCGACACGGGTCGACGCAGACGTCTCCTCGGTCACCGGAGTCGCGGTCGGGGTGCTGGTGACGTTGCTGGCCATCACGCTGCTGTCCGGGATGCTGACCGTGATCGTGGCCCGCTCGGTGCTAGGCGCGCGAATCAGCGCCGGTGAGGCGTGGGCCCGGGTCCGGGGCAGGATGCCGGCACTGCTCGCACTGACCCTGCTTGAGGTTGCCGCGGCGGTGGCAGTGGGCGTCCTCGTCGTCCTGATCATCTACAGCATCGGAGACAACGTCGGCGGGGCTCTGGCCGCGCTGATCGGAATTCCGCTGGTGGTTGGCGTCGCCGCTGTGATCGCCTACGTGTACGCCAGGCTGGTGCTGGCCCCGGTGGCCATGGTGTTGGAGAACAAGGGTGTGGTTGCCGCCGTCAAGCGGTCTTTCACGTTGAGCCGCAACCGGGTCTGGCGGATCTTCGGCACCGTGCTGCTTACCGCGGTGGTTGTCGGCGTTGTCAGCGCCGCGATTTCGGTTCCGTTCGATATCGCCGGACAGGTGATCAGCGCCGGATCGTCGTCGGCAACCATCGCCGCAGTGGCGGTGTCCACGATCGGCCAGGCCCTGGGCAGCATCCTCACCACGCCGTTCATCGCCGGCGTGGCTGCGCTGCTCTATGTAGACGCTCGGATTCGTTCCGAGGCCTTCGACTTCGCCTTGCTGAACGCACCGCCCGGAACCGGTGACAGTGTGTGGCTGTCGTCCCGGTGAGACGCGGCTAGCCGTGCCGGCGATCGACATCGACCGGGAAACCGCCCATGAGGCCGCCGCCCGGGAACTCGCCAAGCCGATCTATCCCAAAACCTCACTCAGCGACCGGATCGCCGTCTGGCTCAACGATCTGCTGAACCGCATCGTGGATTCGGGGTCGGCTCTACCGGGCGGATGGCTCACCATCGTGGTGCTCGCCCTGCTGGTGCTGGCCGTGCTGATCGCGACGGCCCGGATCGCGCGTCGCGCCATGGGCGGCCGGGGCAGCGATCGCCTCTACGGCGAACGTCTTCGCTCTGCGGCTGAGTACCGGGCCCGCGCCGAACAGGCTGCGAATCAGGGTGATTGGGCGGTCGCCATCCGCAACCGGGTGCGGGCGATCAGCCGACAACTCGAGGAGGACGGTGTGCTCAACCCCGTCGCCGGCCGCACCGCACGCGAACTGGCGATCGAGGCCGGTACGGCGATTCCCGACTTCGCCGATGACCTCATCACCGCGGCAACGGCTTTCAATGACGTGACCTACGGCGAACTGCCCGGTACCGAGACGAACTATCGTCTGGTGAGCACCCTCGACGACCGGCTGCGCGCACACAACCTGGCTGTCGCCCGGCCCGGACCGGAAGCGGCCCGATGATCGCGCAGCGTTGGCGGACCGGCCGCTGGGTGCTGGCGGCGCTGGCGGCGATCACAGTTTTCGCGGCGGCCAGTGCCTGGCTCACCGCACCGCGGGTGGGTGGCCGGATGGACCCCGAGGCCACCTCGGCACTGGGCGGACATGCCCTGATCGCCCTGCTGCGGGACCGCGGTGTTGAGGTGGTGGTCGCCAACACCGTCACTGATGTACAACGCGCGGCCCGCCCGGACACCCTGCTGCTGGTGGCCGAAACGGCCAACACCCGCGGGCAGGCGCTGGCCGACCTGGCCGCCGTCGCCGGGGACCGGCTGATTGTGGAGCCGACGGTCAAGAGTCGCGAAACGCTGGCACCGGCGGTTCGGCTCACCTCCGGTGGGCGGCCGGACAACGAGCCCGGCTGCGAACTGCGTGAAGCCGACCGGGCCGGCGTGGTCACCTTCGAGATCGCCGACGTCTACGAGCACGCCACCGACACGCCGGTGATCCGCTGTTACGGGGGCGCACTGGTCCGTTACACCGCCGACCGGCGAACCATCACCGTGGTCGGATCGGCGGAATTCATGACCAACGGCGGCCTGCTGCGGGAGGGCAACGCCGCCCTGGCGATGAACCTGGCCGGCCAACGGCCGCGCCTGATCTGGTACGCCCCGCAACGACTGCAGGGCGAATCCCAGGCCGACCGGCCGATCACCGAACTGATTCCGGCAGCGGTCGGCTGGGTGGTGGTACAACTCTGCCTGGTTGTGGCACTACTGGCAGTATGGCAGGGCCGTCGGCTGGGACCGCTTGTCGCTGAGCGGCTTCCGGTTGCGGTGCGGGCGTCGGAGACGGTGGAGGGACGGGCCCGGCTGTACCGGTCGCGCCGCGCACGCGGGCAGGCCGCGGAAGCGTTACGCTCCGCGACGCTGCTTCGGCTACGCCCTCGGCTGGGGCTGGGCGCCAACGCCTCAGACCCCGCAGTTACCGCTGCAGTGAGCCAACGCTGCCGGCTCGATGAGACCACCGCACACCGCATCCTGTTCGGTCCGCCACCGGAGTCCGACTCCGATCTGTTCGGTCTCGCTCAGGCTCTGGACGATATCGAAAGGCAGGTCAGCCAGTCGTGACCCGATCCACCTCGCCCCTGGGCGTCGAAGATGACGCCGCGCGCACCGCATTGCTGGCGGTGCGAAACGAGATCGCCAAGGCCGTTGTCGGCCAGGACGCGGTGGTCAGCGGCCTGGTGATCGCGCTGCTGTGTCGCGGTCACGTCCTGCTCGAAGGTGTTCCAGGAGTGGCCAAGACGCTGCTGGTTCGGGCGTTGGCGGCTGCGCTGCAACTGGACTTCAAACGGGTGCAGTTCACCCCCGACCTGATGCCCGGCGATGTCACCGGATCCCTGGTCTACGACGCGCGGACGGCGGCCTTCACCTTCCGGGAGGGCCCGGTGTTCACCAATCTCCTACTCGCCGACGAGATCAACCGGACCCCGCCCAAGACCCAGGCAGCCCTGCTGGAGGCCATGGAGGAACGGCAGGTCAGCGTCGACGGTGACCCACGTCCGCTTCCGGATCCGTTCATCGTGGCGGCCACCCAGAACCCGATCGAGTACGAGGGCACCTACCGGTTGCCCGAGGCGCAATTGGACCGCTTCCTGCTCAAGCTCACCGTTCCGCTGCCCTCCCGCGATCAGGAGGTGGCCATCCTCAGTCGACATGCACATGGCTTCGACCCGCGTGACCTCACCGCGATCCGCCCGGTGGCCGGCACCGCCGAACTGGCCGCCGGCCGTGATGCGGTCCGTCGGGTTCTGGTGGCCGATGAGGTGCTCGGCTACATCGTCGATATCGTCACCGCCACAAGGAATTCGCCCTCCCTGCAGCTGGGAGTCTCACCGCGCGGCGCGACGGCGCTGCTGGCCACCGCGCGGTCGTGGGCATGGCTGACCGGCCGCGGATATGTCACCCCCGACGACGTCAAGGCGATGGCCCGCTCCACGCTGCGGCACCGGGTCGGGCTGCGGCCGGAGGCCGAACTTGAAGGTGCGACGGCCGACGGGGTGCTGGACGGCATCCTGTCCTCGGTGCCGGTTCCGCGCTAGTGGTGCTGACCGGGCGCACCGCGGTGATCGCGTTGATCGCCGTGCTGCCCATCGCGGTCTCCCCCTGGCCGGCAACGGTTTTCCTGATCTGCGCCGTCGCGTTGGCCTCAGCGGCGCTGGTGGATGCCGCGTTGGCCGGCCGGCCGGCCGCGGTGCAGTTCAGTCGTTCCGGGCCGGTGTCGATGCGACTCGGCCAGAGCGTGGACACCTCCCTGAACGTGCGTAACTCCAGCCGCCGCCGAGTGCGGGGGGTGCTGCGGGACGCCTGGCCGCCCAGCGCCTGTGCACAACCACGCGTTCATCGCCTCGATCTGGCACCCGGCGCATCGGCGGAGGTGACAACCCGACTGCGGCCGTTGCGGCGGGGGGATCAACAGTGCGCCGCGGTGACCGTACGCGCGATCGGGCCGCTCGGGCTGGCCGGCCGGCAGCGTTCGGTCACGGTGGCGGGCACGGTACGGGTGCTGCCGCCGTTTCTGTCCCGCAAGCATTTACCGGCGCGGCTGGCCAGGCTGCGGGAGATCGACGGGATGCTGCCCGTGCTGGTGCGCGGGCGGGGAACGGAATTCGACTCGCTGCGCGAGTACGTGGTCGGCGACGATGTCCGCTCCATCGACTGGCGAGCCACCGCCCGGCGGTCCGATGTGGTGGTCCGCACCTGGCGTCCCGAGCGCGACAGACGGGTCCTCATCGTCGTCGATACCGGCCGAACGTCGGCCGGCCGGATCGGGGTGGACCCCACCAGTGGCGACCCCACCGGGTGGCCGCGGCTGGACTGGTCGCTGGACGCGGCGCTGCTGTTGGCGGCGCTGGCGGCCCGGGCGGGTGACCACGTCGATTTTCTGGCCCACGACCGGGTGAGCCGAGGGGCGGTGTTCGGGGCGGGCGGCAACGAACTACTGGCCCGATTGGTCGAGGTGATGGCCCCTGTGGAGCCGGCTCTGGTCGAATCCGACTCCGCCGCGATGGTCGCGGCCATCCTGCGTCGGGTCCGGCATCGGGCTCTGGTGGTGATCCTCACCGACCTGAATCCGTCCGCGCTTCGGGAAGGCCTTGTGCCGGTGCTGGCGCGATTGACAGCACGCCACCAGGTTCTCGTCGCGGGGGTCAGCGATCCCCGGATCGACGATTTGGCCGCCGGTCGCGCCGACACCGCCGCGGTCTATGACGCCGCTGCCGCCGAACGTGCCCGCAACGATCGGCGCGCCATCGCCGCGACGCTGCGACTCCACGGGGTGGAAGTGGTCGACGCCGACCCGACCGCGCTGGCCCCGGCGCTGGCGGACCGGTACCTGGCCATGAAGGCGGGCGGCCTGCTGTAGGTACTCAGGACGTGGGCAGCAGATCGGGGGCGTCGGCGAGGTCGCCGGTCTCCCCGGACCGGGCGCCACGGCGACCGAAGTGGACGATGTAGGCCAGGAACAGGATCTCGGCGAAGACACCGATACCGATCCGGGCTGCGGTCGGCAACCTGGACGGGGTGACGAGTGCCTCGATCAGCCCGCTCACCAGAAGCACTGCGACCAGACCGACCGCTACCGACACCACGGCACGCCCCTGCTCGGCGAGCACCTGCGCCCGGGGCCGCTCCCCCGGCGCGATCACCGTCCAGCCCAGCCGCATCCCGACCGCTCCGGCCAGGAACACCGCCGTCAACTCCAGCAACCCGTGCGGAGTCAGCAGACCGAAGAGGATGTCCAGCTTTCCGGCGTCGGCCATCAGGCCCCCCACCATCCCGAGATTGGCGGCGTTCTGAAAGAGCACCCACGGGATCGGGATGCCGAGCAGGACGGCGAAGGCGATGCACTGGGCGGCGACCCAGGAATTGTTGGTCCACACCCGCAGCGCGAATGACGCCGCCGGGTTCTCGCTGTAGTACGCGGCGAAGTCGTGGTTGACCAACTGGTCGAGTTCCTCCGGGGTGCCCAGCGCTGAACGTACATCGGGGTTGCCGGCCACCCACAGCGCGATGAGGAACGACACCGCGATGAACACCACCGCGGTGGCCAACCACCACCGCCACGCTCGGTAGGCCACCACCGGGAAAGAGACGGTCCAGAACCGGATGAAGTCCCGCCACAGTGGGGCGTGTGCGCCGGTCACCGCCGATCGCGCCCGGGCGACCAGCGCCGACAGATGGCCCACCAGGACCGAGTCGGTCGATGACGAACGCACCGTCGACAGATGGGTGGACACCCGCTGATAGAGGTCGACGAGTTCATCGACTTCCGACCCGGTCAGCCGGCGGCGCCGTTTGACCAGGTGGTCAAGACGATCCCAGCTGGCCTGGTGGGCAAGCACGAAGGCGTCGAGGTCCACCGCGCCAGGCTAATCGAACTCGATTAGACGCCTGGTCGCAGCGCCGGGGCCAGCGCACTCAGCGGGATGCGGGGTTGCACGGTTCCACCGGTCATCGACCAGATGTAGTTGCCCGGCGTGAAGTCGATGGGGGTGTCCCGGGCAACCGGGTAGTCCGGCATGTAGAGGATCAGTTCGTTCGGGGTCAACGCCCATGCCTTGTATCCGCCGGAGTAGACCTTGTCCGGGGTCCACCGCTCCGGGATGAAGGGGTAGGTGTTGGGCTCGTGCCCCGGTGGCGCCGCGTCCAGTGCCGCCTGGATGAACGGGGCGCCAAGGGTTGGAATGGCGTTGATGTCCACCACATCAGAGAGTTGAATCTGCCGACCAGTTGCCGAGTCGAAAGCGAAAGTACGGTAGGCGTTTTGGATCGCTGCGCCCTCGAAGCGGCCGGTGCTTTCCGAGTCGTAGGTTTCGCGGAAGACCACGGTGTGGATATTGCCGCGGTGGAAGACCTCGAAGTTGGCGTCGCCGCGGCTGTTCTGGTGCATCTGCATCGCAGCCGTCCGCCAGTTGTTCATCAGCGTGCTTAGGTAGGTGTTGATCGCCCCGCCGATTACCGGATTGTCGATCTCAGCGGGGATCGCGATGTTGATGTTGCGTACCGCCTTGCGCTCCGAGAGCACCGACGCCTGGCAGTACTGCCCGTTCCAACTGCCGCCGATCTGATCGCAGAATGACGCGGCCGAAGCGGCGGCACTGGGGGCGGCGACGACCGAGGCCACCATGGCGATCGCCGCGCCGGCAATTCCGGCAATCCGCATCGTTGTCCGCATGAACTGTCCTCCGGTTAGGGGAGTTCGACTTTGCTGGCCCGCCAGGTGCCGTCGATCTTTTCCAGGGTCATCTTCATCCGGCTGCGGTCGATTCGCGGGTCGGGCAGTTTGGTGTTGGTGACGGACTGGTCGACGAACAGCAGCACCACAGCCCTGTTCGTACTCGCCTCCTGCACCGCCGACTCCACGACGACGCCATGGGCGGTCGCCTTGTTCTCGATGAGCAACTGGCGCAGTTCCACACTGGACTTGGAGTACATGTCCTTGAACTCGCCGGTCGCACCGTCGAGCACCTGCTGGAAGTTCTCATCGACGTTGTTGGAGTCCACACTGGTGAGAACTTGGGCGTAGGACACCGCGGCCCGCTGGGCCGCCTCCTGGGCCTGGTCGAGCTGTTGCTGCTGCCAGAACTTCCAGCCGAAGAATCCCGCCCCGGCCAATGCCGCGACCAATGCGCCGGCCAACACCGGGAGCAACCACCCCCGCGCGTTCTCGGAGACAACCTCGTCGGACTCGACCAGGGACTCCCCGTCGTCCGCAGTGACCACCTCATCGGCGTCGGTCGTCAGTTCGACGGTCACCTTGTCGTCGGTGCCCACTTCGACGATCGTCTCCGCAGCGGTATCCGCGGCGTCGGATCCCGCGGCGTCTGATCCTTTAGTGGTCATAACTGGCATTCTGGCGCATGTCTCCTGCAGGTATCAGCGGGGCGGCTCGATCGGCAGCGTCGGGCCACCGTAGGGAGTCGGGACGGTGTAACGGCCCTGCGGGGACGGATCGGTTTGCTTGCCCAGGTCCGCACCCGGAGGCGGGCCGTAGGTGTCGTCGCCCGCCGGCCGGGGCGCGTTCTTGGCGCCACGGATCAGCACCGCCGGGTCGGTGTCTCGGCAGTAGTTGTACATGAACGGCTCCGGATAGTCCGCCGAGGCCGGTGGGAGGCGCGGCGTGCCGTAGTCGCAGGAGTA
Organism: Mycobacterium sp.; assembly: GCF_044370595.1. Lineage (GTDB taxonomy): Bacteria > Actinomycetota > Actinomycetes > Mycobacteriales > Mycobacteriaceae > Mycobacterium. The sequence goes on along the minus strand of NZ_JBILVF010000006.1, from coordinate 12,168 downwards.
CCGCGGGTAGATGTCCATATTCACCCAGAACCCGCCGTCCCGGATGATGCTGCTGAACGAGTCGAGCAGCGAACCGCGGTAGGTCGGGAACAGCGCGTTGAGCGCCGGCACCCGCAGGTACATCAGTTCTGAGACGGTGGTGAGGTCACCGAGTAGCTGGACCATGGTCTCGGAGTTGTCGGTGAAAAGATTGTCCACCGCCCCAAAGGTTTTCGGCCCCTGCTCAGTCAGCTGACGGAAGCCGCCGGTCATCCGGTTGACTCCGTCGAACACCTTGTTGAAGTTGTCGTTGGCGACCTTCATGCCCTCTTGTTTGTCCGATACGAGCTGGAGGGTCGCCCGACTGGTATTGAGGATGCTGACGGTCTGCGGCAGCACCCCGTCCAAGGTCGAGATCAGGTAGAGACCGCCCTCGACGAGATCGTCGAGTTTCTGCGGGCCGTCCTTGCTCATGCCCAGTTCTTTTTTGATGAGCTCGAGCTTGGTGGTGTCCACCTGCTTGAGCATCCCGTCGGAGTGCGCCAGCAACTCGGCCAGGGTGACCGGGATTTCGGTCCTGCCCATGGCGAAGGTGGCTCCGTCATTGAGGAATGGCGCCTCACCGTTGCCGCCGTCGAAGTCAAGGTACTGTTCCCCGGCGGCGGACAGGCCGGCGACGCGGGCGTTGCTGGACTCGGAGACCTCGATTCCCTCGTTGATCTTGATCCGGGCCTCGACGCCGTCTCGGCGCAGCGAGAGCTTGTCGATCTTGCCGATCGGGATACCGCGCAGGGTGACGTCTTGGTTGACCAATAGGCCGCCGGACGCGGGCAGTTCGACGTTGACCAGGAAGGTGGACTTCAGCGGATTCCACCTCAACGCGCCCAAGGTCAGGTATGCCACGCCGACGACGAGGGTCATCAGCAACGCCAGAGCCGACAGCCACGCCTTGTGCCGGTAGCCGTACTTGACCGTGCCGACAATGCCGTCGGCGATCGCCCCGATCATGGCGCTGTCCCTGCGACGGGCGCGGCCGGTGCGGACGCGGGGGGCGCGGGCTGCGGCGGAGGAACGGGTCCGGGGGGCGGACCAGCCGGCTGGACGAACTGACCGGGTGCGGTGGGGCCTGGCGGCGGACCGACGACCTGCCACTGTCCGGCCTCGGTCGGACTCGGAATCACCGGCACCTGAGGCACGTTCGGACCCCGGCCGACGACCCGTTCCTGCAGCCGGAACAGGGTGTACTTGAAGGATCCGACGATCTGATTCCAGTTGTACCACTTCGGTCCGTGGAAGCCAGGGTCGCCGGCGAAGCCGATGTCGGGGATGTGCCCGAGGATCAGACGGTCGATGCTGCCGCGCAGCGAGATGCCGCTGCCGGAGGTGGATTTGATGATCGGCGGCATGAGCCGGTTGAGCGCAGCCAGGCTGGTGTCGGGGTCGAGCACCACATCGTTGAATGCGCTGGAGAGGGTGTTCATGTCGGCGATCACGCTGCGCCCACTGGTGTCGGTGCCGGCGACGGAGGGGAACTTGTACAGCGAATCGGTGGTCGCGCCGGCCTGCACCACCAGGTCGGCGATCTGGTTGGTGTGCTGCGCCAGCACGTCGGTGGCCGGAGCGGCCGCGGTCATCAGGTCAACGAGCACATAGTTCTTCTCGTCGATCCGTCGCGACAGCCCGGACAGTGCGGTCAGCGAGTCGGCGATCTGATCGGTGCGCCGGTCCATCGTCCCGAGCAATTGGTTGGTGCGTTCGACCAGGACGCGGAAGTTCTTGCCGCCGCCCTCCCCGGCTGCCTCGCCGGCGCCGTTGATCAGGTCGGTGAGGTTCTGCACCGCACCACCGTTGACCAGAACGGCCGCTCCGGTCAGCAGGTTCTCCACGGTGGCGGCCTGCATGGTGTTCTCGATCGGGATGGTGTCGCCGTTCTTCAGCAGCGCGGCCCCGGAGGAGTTGGCCGGCGGCTTGACGGCGATGAACACGTCGCCCAGCGGTGTCGCCGATCGCAGTTCCACGGTGGTGCCCTGGGGCAACTCGACGCCGTCGCGGATCCGCAGCGTGGCCACCGCGGTGAAGTCCTTGGCCTCAAGGGTTTCCATCTCGCCGACGTCGGCGCCGGCGAGGCGCACCTTGGCGAAAGCCGGCAGGTTCAGTGCGTTCTCGAAGACCGCGGTGATGGTGTAGCCCGAACCTCGGCTCAGGCCCGGCTTCGGCAGCGGGAGGCTGGCCAACCCCTGGGTGGCGCAACCGGCCGTGGTCAGGGATACCGCCGCCAGCGCGACTGCGCACTTCTGCTTTGCGGTCATTACTTCTGCCCCATCGCCGCGAGCCCGTCGAGAATGTAGGAGATGCCGAAGTCTGGACCGAAGTCCTGCAATGTTCCTGTGCTGCAACCCAGTTGGCGCAAGTGCAACAGGTTGCACATTTCCTTGATGGTCTGGCTGTCGAAGAGCACCTTGTCGGTCAGGACGTGCACCCGGGCGGCGCCGTTCTTCCGGTCGATGATGTTGTACAGGTTGTCCAACGTCAGCGGTGCGACGTCGAGCAGTTCAGCAAGGTCACGCTGGTGGTCGACGGTGACTCCGGTGGCGGCCTTCCCGCTGGCGACTGCGCCGGCGATGGTCTCGCGGTTCTGGTCCAGCAGCTCACCGAGTTGAGTCAGTACCAGGTTCAACTGCTTTCCGGTGGTGCCGCTGCCGAGGTTCTCGTCGGCCAGCACCTGGGAGAGGATCCGGATGTTGGAGCCGAAATCGCGCAGGGTGGCCTCGTTGGCGGCCGCGCTGTCCATCAGGACGCTGAGGTTGTCGACCACCGTGGTGAGTTGCTCTTTGGTCTGCGCGCCGCCGTCGGCGCTGAGCTTGAGGGCTTTGGACAACTCGCCGAGCGCGCTCTTGATCCGCTCCCCGTTGCCGTCGGCCATCGCGGCCGCGGAGTCGATCAGGGTGCGCACCGCACCGTTGCCCTTGCCGTCACCCTGCAGCGAGACGGCCAACCGGTCCACCATATCCAGGGTCTTGGTGAACTCGACGGGGGTCTTGGTCTTGGTGAGCGGGATCGTGGCGCCGTCGGCGAGGACGTCACCGCTGCCCCGGTAGACCGGGGTGAGTTCGATGGACCGCTCGGCGAGAATGGAGGTCTGCAGGGTCACGGCCTGAGCGTCGGCCGGGATCTTGACGTCCTTGTCGACGGTGAACTCGACCTCGACATAACCGTTGCGCGGCGTCACCGTCTTGACGCTGCCGACCTTCATGCCCAGCACCTGGACGTTGTTGGTGGGGTACAGACCTGCGGAACTGTCGAACTGGGCGATCAGGGTGATGTTGTTCGTCCGGGCCTGCGCCAGTTTCCAGGCGTTGTAGCCGAAGATGCCCACCGCCACCAAGGCGACGATGCCCAGGATCATGAACCCTCTGCCGCGCTTCACTTGCAGTCCTTGTAGTACTGGATCATCCCGAACTGCTCGGCGCGCCCACTGATGGCGCACATCCAGGAGTCGACGAGAAGTCCGTTGGGAATGTTGGTGTCAAGAGCGTTTCCGGTGCCGGTGGCGTTGGCGAGTCCGCGTAGCGCCACCGGGGCGCTCTGCAAGGTACTGCGCAGCATGGCCTGGTGCTTGTCAGCCAGCCCGGTCAGTGTGTTCATGCTGGCCAGCAGCGACTCCACCTGGGCCCGGTTGGTGACGACGGTGTCGTCGAGCAGGTTGATCAGGTCGTCGAGCGAACGCAACAACTCACGGAAAGCGGCCTGGCGCATCACGAATTCGCCGAGCAGTTGGTTGCCCTGGTTGACCATGGCGCCGATGCTGGTCTGCTGACGGCGCAGGGTGCCCGTCACGATGTCCATGGTCTTGAGCATGCTGCCGAACTGGTCGCGTCGTTCGGCCATCACCGTCGAGAGCCGCTTGAGGTTGTCCATCGCCTTGGGCACCAGTGGCGGCATGTCGCGCACCTGCCGGCCCAGAGCTTCGACGGCCGCCGCGAGTTGGTCGGTGTTGACCTCCCCGTAGTTGACCGCGATGTCCTGCAGGGCTTCCTGGAGGTCGTAGGGCACCTCGGTGTGGTTGATGTCGATGGTGTTGTTCTCCAACGGGCCACCTCCGCCCGGACGCAGCGAGACGTACCGGGAGCCGAGAATCGTGGTGACCATGATGACCGCCCGGGAGTCCTTCCCGAGTTGGACGTTGTTCTGCACCTTCATGTCCACGGTGACTTTGTCGCCGTTGAGTTTCATACCGGTGACGGTCCCCACCGGTATACCGGCGACGGTGACCGGATTCTTCGGCAGCAGCGCGGCGGCCTGAATGAAGTCGGCGCTGACCCGCTTGTAGCCGGGACCGACCTTGGTGATGATGACCAAGGTCGCCATCAGCGCAACCAGGAGGGCCAACGCCACCAACCCGACCGCGGTCCGGTTGCGGTCCTCAAGCATCCGCTTGCGCGGGGTGCCCTTGTACTTGCGCTCAACCATTGGCCATGTTCCTGCACTTGGGTGTGTACTGCGCCTTGTTGCCGGGCGTGGCGGCGGCGACGACGATCGGGGTCACGTCATTGAGGCCTGGGAAGAAGCCCAGCGCGTTGAGGTCGCAGGTGTAGACGTTGGCGTAGGCGCCCTCGTTGGTGACCCGGGCCAGACCCTTCAGCATGAGCGGCAGGTTGCCGCCCATGAAGGCCAGCTGCGGTTCGATCGTCACCAGGTGCGCGGCGAATCCGGGTTCCCGGGTGATCAGAGCCTGCAGTGCCGGGTTGACCTCGTTGGTGACCGCGCCGAGCGACCGCATCACCCGCGACAGCGAACCCATCGAGGCGACCAGTTCAGGCCGGCGGGCGTTGAAGGTACCCACCATCTGCTGGGCGTTGTTGAGGGTGGTGTCGATGTTGCTGTTCTGCTGCGCCAACGTTGCGAACAACCGGTCCAGACCGGTGATGAGGTCGCCGAGGAGTTCGTCGCGGCCGGCGAAGGTCTCGGTGAGCTTCCCGGTCCGGTCGACCAGGGTGGCCCAGGACGCCGAATCACCCTGCAGCGCTTGGACCGCCGCCTGGGTGATCTGATCGGCGGCTTTCGGGTCGATCGTCGCGAAGAGCGGTTGGTAGCCGTTGAGTACCACCCCGACGTCGAAGGAGGGGATGGTGCGCTCGAGGGGGATGACGCTGCCGGGTTCCAGCGGAACCGAACCGGTCTGCCGGGTGCCGTCACTGCCGAGGCCCTGACGCAGATCGAGGTAGCGCTGGCCGACGATATTCTGGTAGAGGATCGAGGCTTCGGTGTCGGAGAACAGCTTTTGCTCGTTCTGCAGATCGAACTGGACATTGGCGCGGCTGTCCTCGGTGAGATCCACCTTCATCACGCGGCCGACGCGGACCCCCGCCATCCGGACGTCGTCGCCTTCGCGCAGCCCGAAAACATCGGTGAATTCAGCACCGTAGCGGGTTGTGTCGCCGGTGACCGACCGCTGCAGGGTGGCAAAGACCAGCCAGGTCATCACCGCGGTCACCACCAGGAAGGCAACCAGCCCGAAAGCGACCTTGGACAGTTTCCCCTTCATCAGGCCCCCTCACCGGGTGCGACGGTCATGCCGCGCACGACAGGAGCCAACAGCAGTTGAGTGGCCGTCGTGGCGGGCGCTCCGGTGATATAGGTCAACTGGTTGCGCTCGTACTGACTGCCGACCGGACCCACGTTGCCGCCGTAGGAGGCCGGTGCGGCTTCAGCGGGCAGGGCACCGGGAGCCGGGGCCGCCGGAGCGACCGGGGCCGCGGGAGCAGCGGGGGCCGGTGGCGGTGCCCCCGGGTAGTTCGGTCCACCGGGCGGAAGATACCCCGGCATGTGGTCCGGACGGTAGGGCGCGACCGGAGCCGGCGGGGAGCCGGGAACCGGCGGGGCCGGCGTCACCGGCAGAGCCGGATTGGCGGTGTCGGGAATGGGCCGTGCCGGCGTCATGGGCGGGCCGTTGGTGCCCAGAATCCCGGTGCCGATGCCCAGTTCAAGCGGGGGGTTCGGGTCAACCAGGTTGGGCCCGCCGGGGAGGATGTAGGGCGGTCCCACCGCGTGCAGGTTGCCGTTGGGGCCCACCACAGTTCCCGGTGGCGGCATCAGGTCCTTGGGCGGCTGATAGTTCTGCGGCAGCAGCACTTCGGGGAGGTCCGGGCGCACCACGATCAGCGGTGCGGTGGAACAACTCGGGCCTTTGAGTTCGCCGTAGGACGGGCAGTCTGCGCGGGTGTAGGTGGACGTCGGGGTCAGCGCCAGGTTGGCCCGCAGGTTGAACGAATCCTGCTCCGGCAGCCAGCCTTCGAAGAACTTCTCGGAGAACCTCTTCATCTTCTGGAAGCCGGGTAGCCAGTTGCCCGACGTGTCGGCCAGCACGCCCATTACCGGCGTGAGATTCCGGCCGATGGTGACCATCCGGTCGGTGTGGTTGGCGAATGCGGTCTGGGTGTTGTTCAGCGTGCTCGCGCCACTGGAGAGCATCGCGTCCAGATTCGCCCGCTGCTCAACGAGGACCTGCATCGGCCCGACCGCTTTGTGCAGTGCGTCGAGCAGATCCGGTGCGGTCTGCTGCAGGCCTTCGGCAGCGCCGACGAGCGCGCTGAGCGTCGACGGGCTGTCGGTATCCGGGGCGACCGTCGCGTTGAGTTGGCTGACGATGCGGTCGAGTTGGGCGCCAGCGGTGAGCAGCTTGGCCCGGCGGTCGTGGGTGACCGCCTTGACCGCGGCGAGGATGCCGAGGGTTTCGTCGGTGCGGCCGCGGCCGGTGGCGTAGAGGATGTCGCGCAGCTTGCTGATGGTGGTCTGGAAGAGCACCGTCGGCAACTCGGTGTCCTCTTGGATGTGGTCCCCGTTCTGCAGCGCGGGCGCGTCACCATTGTCGACGAGTTCGACGCTGGACACGGCGAACACGTTGCTCGGCACCACCCGGGCGGTGACGGTGTTGGGGATGTCGTTGGCGTACTCGCCGATCAAGTCGATGTCCACGAAGTTCGGTTTGCCGAACTGTGCGGGGGTCACCGTGGTCGTGGTGCCGACCAGCAGGCCGTGGTAGCGCACGTCGGACCGGGACGGCAGACCGTCGCCGACGTTGGTCAGATCGGCGGTGACCCGGGTGAAGTTGTCCAACCGGCCGGTCGACTTGGCCACCAGCAGCGAGGCGATGATCGCCGAGGCGACCAACATGGCCAGACCGGCTATCAGCAGCTTCTTGTTGCTCGGTCCGCGGCCGCTGATGTCGAAGATCTTGGCCATCAGCCGCCGAACCTTGCGCCGGAATCCAGGCTGAAGAAGGCCATCGTCAGCAGCATGTTCACGATCACCACCACGGTGATGGCGGCCCGCATGGCGTGCCCGGCGGCAACGCCGACGCCCTCAGGACCGCCGCTGGCGTAGAAGCCGTAGTAACACTGCAGTACTGCGGCGATGGCAACGAAGATCACGCACTTGACCACCGAGTAGAAGATTTCCTGGGCGTTGAGCATCAGGCCGAAGTAGTGCATGTAGCCGCCCATCGAGCCGCCGCTGATCAACGAGACGATGATCTGGGTGCTCAGGTAGCTCACGCCCAGGCAGGCGATGTAGAGCGGGATGATGGCGGTGATCGAGGCCATCAGGCGGGTGGTCACCATGTACGGGATCGGCTGGATCGCCATGACTTCGGTGGCGTCGATCTCTTCGGAGATACGCATGGCGCCCAACTGGGCGGTGAACCGGCAGCCGCTCTGGGTGGCGAATGCCAGCGCACAGGCGATCGGTGCCAGTTCGCGGGTGTTCACCAGCGAGGAGATGATGCCGACCGCCGGCCCGAGGCCGAGGAGCTGCAGGAAGTTGTACCCCTCGATGCCGACCATGACGCCGACCACGATGCCGAGCACCAGGGCCACACCCGCCGTGCCGCCGCCGACGACCAGGGAGCCGTTACCCCAGGCCACATCGGAGAGCAACCGGGTGTATTCCTGCCGGTAGCTGCGCAGCACGACGGGGATACCGGCGATGGCCCGTCCGAAGAACAAGATGATGTGCCCGAGTTGCATGATCGGGCTGGTGATCTTGGATCCCAGGTTTTTGAACGGCTGGAGCACCGGGGGAAGCGGCGTCGACGGCTTGGCGACCGTCGGTCTTTCCTTCAATGCCATCGCGCTACAACCCCGTCTTCGGGAAGAGGATCAGGTACAGCTGGCTGATCGCGACGTTGACGATCATCAGCAGCAGGATCGACTCCACCACCGAGGAGTTGACGGAGTTGGCCACCCCGATCGATCCGCCTCGAGTGGACAAACCCTTCTCGCACGCCACGATGCCCACGATGGCGCCGTACACCACCGCCTTGACTATCGCCAGTTTCATGTCTGCCGTCGTGGTGAACGACGCGAAGGTACCGACGAAACTGCCTGGTGCTCCGGCCTGGAAGTAGACGTTGAACAGATAGCTCGCCAAGAAGCCGGTGAAACACACCAGTCCGGTCAGCGCGACCGAGATCAGGATGGCGGCGACGAACCGAGGCACCACCAGTCGTTGGATGATCGAGATGCCGAGCACCTCAAGGGCGTCGATCTCATCACGGATCTTTCGGGCTCCGAGGTCAGCGGTGATCGCCGAGCCGACGGCAGCAGCCATAATGATCGCCGCGACCAGGGAGGCGGCCTGCCGAATCACGGCCAGACCACTGGCCGCCCCCGACATCGAGGTGGCGCCCACCTGACCGGCCAGCAGGGCGAACTGAACCGACAGCGTCACACCGATGGGCAGGGCCACGAAGATGGTGGGCAGCACCGAGGTGCCGGCCATGAAGGCGGCCTGGCGGATGAACTCCTGCCACTGGAACTTGCCGGTGACCAGATCGGTGACCAGTGTCTGAATCACCCGAACGGCCATGATCGCCTGGTTGCCCAGGGTGTTGATGGCGGCCCGCGGGTGCCGCTCGACGTAGCCGACGGCCCAGTTGTCGATCTCCCGGATGCTGTCGTTGCCTTTACGGCCGACCTCTGAGGTGGTCATCGCCGAATCACTCCCCGGTGCTCACCGGGCCGCTGGCACGAGCCCGCCGAAAACGGACTGAATGGTGGTTTCACGGTGCCTGACCTCCTCCCGGTTGCATCTGGACGACCCGACGGTCTCGCATACAGTAGGTGCAGGTTTAGCCGGTTGGGGTGGCTTTTGGATTTTTGTTGATGACCGATAGCCCGGACACCGCTCCTTGGCGTAAACGACGGCATAGGCCCAGTTGGTAGCGTGGAAAACATGGCTTCCGCCCCGGAGACAGTGGTGACCGGTGATGCCGTTGTTCTTGATGTGCAAATCGCTCAGTTGCCGGTGCGGGCGCTCGCAGCGTTGATCGACCTGATTGTGATCGGGGCGGCCTACCTCACCGCGTTGTTGCTCTGGACCGCGGCGTTGCCGCGATTCGACGAGGCATTCACCTCGGCGATCATGATCGTGTTCACCGTCGCGGTGATCGTCGGCTATCCGCTGGCGATGGAGATGGCCACCCGCGGCCGCTCGCTTGGCAAAATAGTGATGGGCCTGCGGGTGGTGGCCGATGACGGCGGGCCTGAGCGGTTCCGGCAGGCCCTGTTCCGCGCCCTCGCCGCCGTGGTGGAGATCTGGATGTTGCTGGGCAGTCCGGCAGTGATCTGCAGTCTGCTCTCGGCCAGGGGAAAACGCATCGGCGACATTTTCGCCGGGACCGTGGTCATCAGCGAGCGCGGGCCGAAGTCGCCCGGGCCACCGGTGATGCCCCCGGAGCTCACCTGGTGGGCCCAATCCCTGGAACTGTCGGGATTAGGCCCGCAGCAGGCGGAATTGGCGAGGCAGTTCCTGGCCCGCGAATCGGAGTTGACGCAGACGATCCGCGACGAAATGGGGTATCGCGTTGCCGCCGAAGTGGTTTCACGAATCTCCCCGCCACCGCCGGTCGGCGCGCCACCCCGGCAGGTACTGGCCGCGGTGCTGGCCGAACGCCACCGCCGGGAACTGCTCCGGCTGCAACCTTCGCAACCGGCACCCCCGACCTACCCGCCGGTGTCGCCGCCGCCTGCGACGGGAGGGTCGGTGCCGAACACGCCCGGCGGTTTGGTCCCGCCGGGCTGAGCTTTCAGCTGCTGATCCAGTTGCCGTGGAATCCGTAGGGCACCCGCCGCGGCAGCTGAATCCGGGCGACCGGCTCGGCGGCGATGTCCGCGGCCTCGAGGATCACCAGTTCGCTGCTGTTACGTGCGGGATCGTAGACGTACGCCAGGTACCAACCGTTGCTCTCGTCGGCCGGTCCGTTCGGTGACGGCACGAAGACCGCCTCCCCCGGCCCGCCGGGCGCCTCCGGCGCACCGAACCGGTGTTCGGTCGACGCACCGGTGTTCAGGTCGTAGCGCACCAGTGCCGCATCGCCCACCGAGACGGCGTAATTGGCGGCCATACCGGCCAACCGGTCGTCGATACGCGGGAACTCCACCGCACGGTCGTCGAGTTGACGCTCCGCCACCGTCCCGTCGTCGAGGTTGATGGTCCACTCCCACAGCACGGCGCTGGCACCGAATCCACCGTTCTCGCGCCACAGCTCCGGGTACCGAACTGCCTGCACCACAATGGAGTTGCTGCTAGCGCCGTGCGGTTCGTAGGCGTTGGCGACGTGGAAGATGTAGCACGGGTCGATATCGAACCAGCGCACCTGACCGAAGGGGTCATCGCGGCGCAGAACACCGAATCGTGCGCCGTAGTTGTCGTCCCACCGGAACGGCATGTCGCCGCGGCCGTTGATGGCGATGTCGAGGTTGAACACGATCGGCAGGTCCATGAAGATGACGTGGCCGGACGTCATGGCGAAGTCGTGCATCATCGTCAGCGCCGGTACCTCGATGGGCCGGTCGACGGTGAGCACACCGTCGGCATCGACCCGGTGATAGCTGACATGCGGCTGGAAAAGGTTGCCGTATCCGAAGAAATGCAGTTCCCCGGTAGTGGGGCAGATCTTCGGGTGCGCGGTCATCGCGTCGTTGAGCTTGCCGCCGAAGTCGTAGCAGCCGACGGTCTCCAAGTCATTGGTGATCTGATACGGCAGGGACGATTCCACCAGCGCCAGGGTCTTACCGGCGTGGTTGATGACGTGGGTGTTGGCCACCGAGGAGCGCAGGTTGCGGGTGCCGTCGGGCCCGTAAACCGGGAATGGATTCTCGAAGCTCTCCGTGCGCACCCATCGGTTGCGATACCACTTGGCTGCGCCGTTCTCGATGCGGACACCGTGGATCATCCCGTCGCCGATGAACCAGTGGCCGGTCGGGGTGCGCGGGTTGGAGCCGTTGCGCAGGTACCACCCGTCGAGTTCGGGCGGGATGGCTCCCACCACTGGCAGGTCGTACTCGGTCAACTCATCGGGCACCGGGGCGTAGTTGCCCCGCATGTGAAACGGTGCGCCGGCCTCGTCGTTCGCGGAGTCGGCGGTGGGCAGGTTACCGAGGTCGTCGGCGGTCTGGGTCATGCCTCCACTGTTACACCACCGGGGAGCTTCGGTGCGATTTTCCCCTGGGGTGACTTTCCTGGGGTGACTTTCCTGGGGTGACTTTCTTGGGGTGACTTTCTTGGGGTGACTTTCTTGGGGCCCACCCAGCGTTCGACCTACCCCTCGACGTTGACCCATCCCAGGGTCCGGTCCACCGCCATATGCCAACCCGCATAGCCCTTGGTCCGCTGTTCATCGGTCCATTGCGGGCTCCACCGGCGATCCTCCTGCCAGTTGGCGCGCAGATCTTCCGGATCAGACCAGTACCCAACCGCCAGTCCGGCCGCGTAGGCCGCGCCCAGTGCCGTGGTCTCCGGCACCTTCGGCCGCACCACGTCCACCCCGAGCACATCGGACTGGATCTGCATGCACAACTCGTTGAGGGTGACCCCGCCGTCGACTTTGAGCACCTCAAGACGGACGCCGGAATCGGCTTCCATCGCCTCCACCACATCGCGGCTCTGATAGCAGATGGCCTCCAGGGTGGCGCGGGCGATGTGGGCGTTGGAATTGAATCGGGACAGGCCGACGATCGCACCGCGGGCGTCGGAGCGCCAGTACGGGGCGAACAGTCCGGAGAACGCCGGCACGAAGTAGATGCCGCCGTTGTCCTCGACCTGCGAAGCCAGCGCCTCGCTGTCCGCGGCGCCGCCGATAATGCCCAACTGATCGCGCAGCCACTGCACTGCCGAGCCGGTCACCGCGAT
>NZ_JBILVF010000198.1:0-5407 GCF_044370595.1 Mycobacterium sp. | reverse complement strand
GTGCTACTGCGCCCGTTCGCCCGGCTGATCTCGGGCACCGGTGACAGCGTCACCACCTACGGCGAACCCTGGAACATGAATTAACACTGGACAACCGACAAACGGGCACCCGGCAATTGCCGGGTGCCCGTTTTTCTCGCTCTCCTACTTGCGGAGTTGGGTGATGTCGAATCCGCGTTCGAACTCCGGTTTGGTGTCCTGACCGCCGAGGGCGTCGCGGATCTCGGTCAGCAGCCGGTTGGTCTTGTCGACTGCCGGTTCGGCCGATGCCTTGGACCGCATCTTGTTGTAGGGCAGCACCACGAAGAAGTAGACGACCGCGGCCACCAGCACGAAATTGATCGCCGCAGACAACAGGACGTTGAGGTCAATGGTCTGACCGCCGCCGATACCGATCTTGAGGATTCCGTAGGACGAATTCGTGCCCGCTCCGATCCGGTTGATCAGCGGCTGAATGATGCTGTCGGTGAACTTGGTGACCAGCCCGGTGAATGCGGTGCCGATGACCACCGCGACTGCGAGATCAACGATGTTGCCGCGGGCGAGGAACTCTTTGAAACCCTTTAACACGGTGAACCTTCCTTTGCTGAATTGGGCGTCAGGCGACGAAAGCGTAGCCGACGGTAAGCCCACAGCCGAGATAGCGCTGCGCTGTTCAGTGAATCGTCAGCGTCACGTCTTCAACGAGGGTGGCACCGGCGAGCGCATGGGCGGCCGCTGCAGGAAGGGCCACCAGCACCACTCGGCCGTCGCCGGCGCCGTCGCGAGCCCCGGCGGGCGAGACCAGGACCACCACGGCCGCGGTCGCCAGCAGTCGAGGGTGCGCCGCTCCGTCCGCCGATTCCGCGCCCAGGATGTCGACGACATCACCGGGACGGATCAGATCGAGCACCGCGGTGTCGGAGAGGTGAACCGGCACGGTCCGGGCCTCGGCGCCGACGCTCAGACCTGCAAGTCGGGAGCCGAGCACCCGGGCGTCGGTCAGTATCTCCCCGCGCCTGGACGGGCCGGCCAGAGTGGCGCCCACGACCGCGTCCACAGCGGTGACCGCCCCGTCGGGCAGGGTCCCGGCCGGGCGACTGAGCAGGGTGACGTCGCCGGCTGTGACGGTGATTCCCGGGGCGAGGTCACGCACCGCCACCACCACGTCGCGTGGTTCGGAGCGCGGGTCCGGCCGCCAGGCCAGGACCGCGGCCAACACCACAAGCAAGCCCGCGGCAACACGCCGCGCCAAGACCGTGCGGGCGAAGTCGGGCCGCACGGCACGTGAAATACAGTTCAGCACAGTGGGATTGAGCGGATTTCCCATCCTGCCAAAGGTAGCGGCCCGCGGGAAGTCCCGCGTGCAAGCGCGGGCAGGGTTGTGGATAACGCCTAGCTGGAGGTTGCGGCGGGCGCGGAACTGGTGGGCGACGACGTCGAGGGCCCGCTGCCCGAGCCGGACGGCTTCTCGGTCGAGGATGAGGACGATGAAGCGGACGACGGGGACGATGACGTCGAGGCGCCGGACGTCTCCGAATTCGACGAGTCGACCTTCGGTTTACCGCCCTCCCGGCTGTCGGTGCGGTAGAAGCCGCTGCCCTTGAACACCACACCTACCGAATTGAAAAGCTTGCGGAGCCGGCCCGAGCACTGCGGGCAGGTGGTCAGGGCGTCATCGGTGAACGCCTGGACCGCATCGAACCGGTTGTCGCACTCGGTGCAGGCATAGCTGTAGGTCGGCACATCAACCTCCGAAGGACTTGGTTTTTAGCACTCTACCGCGTCAAGTGCTAGCGCCGCCATGCAGCGAGATCAGGCCGCCACCGGGAGTCAACGCGTGGGTCATCCGGACGTCGTGGACCTCGCTGGGCAGTTCATCGAGAATTTCGCCGTCGCGCACCACCGCGACCAGACGCGTGTCCGGCGCGCACAGCGGCAGCGACCTGTCATAGAAACCCCCGCCCCGGCCCAGGCGTACGCCGCGTCGATCGACCGCCAGGGCGGGAGCCAGAACCACCTGCGCCTCGGCAAGGGCCGACGCCGGCAGCGACGGTCCGGCGGGTTCGGTCAGCCCGAACCGCGCCGCGCTCAGCCCTCCGGTGACGTAGCGGCCCCACTGCAGCGGGAGGTGCTCGCCGGCCGGACCGGTGTGCACCACCGGAAGCAAGACCGTCTCACACAATTCGGCGAGAACATCGAGCATTTCGGGGGAACCGGGTTCGGTGCGGATCGGGACATACGCGGCGATCACCCGTGCTCCGGCCACCACCGCCGGCAGATGGCCGATCAGTTGGGCGGACTCCGCCCGCCGCAGGGCATCGGGCACGGCGCGGCGGGATGACAGAAGTTCGCTGCGTCGGGATTCCTTCGCTGCTCCGGCCACACCCTCAACCATGGCAGCGTTACCGTTTCGGCGCTACGGTCCACCGGGTTAGGGTGTTGAAATGCTCACGAAACGGGTGCCGATTCCCCGTACCGCGATCGTGCCGGCGGCCGGTCTGGGCACCCGGTTTCTGCCGGCCACCAAGACCATCCCCAAAGAGTTGCTGCCGGTCGTCGACACCCCCGGAATCGAGCTGGTTGCCGAGGAGGCCGCCGAGGCCGGCGCCGAGCGCCTGGTGATCGTGACCTCCGAGGGCAAGGACGGAGTCGTCGCGCACTTCGTCGAGGATCTAGTGCTTGAGGGCACCCTGGAAGCCCGCGGCAAGAAGGCGATGCTGGCCAAGGTCCGCAAGGCCCCGGCGCTGATCAAAGTCGAGTCGGTGGTGCAGGCCGAGCCGCTCGGACTCGGGCATGCGGTGGGGTGCGTCGAACCGCTGCTGTCCCCGGACGAGGACGCCGTCGCGGTGTTGCTGCCCGACGACCTGGTCCTGCCGACCGGGGTCCTGGTCACCATGGCCAAGGTCCGGGCCAAACGGGGCGGCACCGTGTTGTGCGCGATCGAGGTGGGGCCCGAGGAAGTCAGCAACTACGGCGTCTTCGACGTCGAACCCGCAGAGGGCGCCGCGAACCCCGACGTCCTTCGGGTCAAGGGCATGGTGGAGAAGCCCCCCGCGGACAAGGCGCCGTCGCGCTATGCAGCTGCCGGCCGGTACCTGCTGGACCGCGCCATCTTCGATGCGCTGCGGCGGGTGGACCGCGGCGCCGGCGGTGAGATTCAGTTGACCGACGCCATCGCGCTGCTCATCGCCGAAGGTCACCCGGTGCACGTCGTGGTGCACCGTGGCACCCGACACGACTTGGGAAATCCCGGCGGCTATCTGAAGGCTGCGGTTGACTTTGCCTTGGACCGTGACGACTACGGCCCCGAATTGCGGGAGTGGTTGGTTGAGCGGCTGGGTCTGACCGACCGGTAGGGGCGCGGTAGGCCGGTCGGCGAAAGCTGGAAGGCAGCCCGGCAGAAAGGCAGTACTGTGCGTTCGGTCGAGGAACAGCAGGCCAGGGTGACGGCTGCCGCTGTCGCCCCCAGGCCGGTCCGGGTCCCCATCGCCGAGGCGCAGGGTCTGATGTGCGCCGAAGAAGTGGTGACCGAGCAGCCGATGCCTGGCTTCGACCAGGCCGCCATCGACGGCTATGCGGTGCGCAGCGCGGACATCGGTACCGCCGGTGACGGCGCTGAGGTCGTGTTGCCGGTCATGGGTGTCATCGAGGCCGGTGACCGTACGCCGACCCGGTTGCAGCCCAACCAGGCTGCGCGCATCCAGACCGGCGCGCCGATGCCCACCCTGGCCGACGCGGTGCTGCCGTTGCGCTGGACCGACGCAGGTGCGACCCGGGTACGCGCGCTGCGCGCAGTCCGATCCGGCGCCTACGTCCGCCATGTGGGCGACGATGTCCAACCCGGCGACGTAGCCGTACGTGCCGGCGCGATCATCGGGCCGGCCCAGGTCGGACTGCTGGCCGCGGTGGGCCGTGAACGGGTGCTGGTCCACCCCAAACCCCGGGTGGCGGTCATGAGCGTCGGCGCCGAACTCGTCGACATCTCCCGGACCCCCGGCAACGCTCAGGTCTACGACGTCAACTCCTACGCCCTTGCCGCTGCCGCCCGCGATGCCGGGGCCGAAGCCACCCGGATCGGGATCGTCAGCACCGACCCGAAGGAACTGCGGGAGGTCGTCGAGAGCCAACTCAACCGCAGTGAGGTGGTGGTGTTCGCCGGAGCGGTCGGCGGAGCAGCAGCCGAGAACCTACGCGCCGTGCTGTCGCAGTTGGGCGACATGGAAGTAATCCGGATCGCCATGCACCCCGGGTCGGTGCAGGGCTTCGGTCAGCTCGGACCGGACGGCGTTCCGACGTTCCTCCTGCCGGCCAACCCGGTCAGTGCGCTGGTCGTGTTCGAGGTCATGGTGCGTCCCCTGATCCGGTTATCGCTGGGTAAGCGCCAGGCCATGCGGCGGGTCGTTCGGGCGCGGACACTGGCACCGATCGCGTCGGTGCCCGGCAGAACCGGCTTTCTGCGCGGCCAGTTGCTGCGCGACCAGGACACCGGTGATTATCTCGTCGAAGCCATCGGTGAAGCGCCGGGCGGGTCCGCGCATCTGCTTGCCTCGTTGGCCGAGGCCAACTGTCTGGTGGTGGTGCCCAGCGAGGTCGCCGAGGTCCCCGCCGGGGAGTTCGTCGACGTCGCCTTCCTGGCCCAGCGCGGCTGAGTCCGGAAGCTGTTGTGAGCTTGTGGGGACGTGGATCAGCGCATCCGGGTTGGCCATCGGTCATGGGGCCGTTGCGGGTGGGGGGCGGCGCGGTCCGGTTGCGGCCGGCGCGGATGCGAGACGGCGCTCAGTGGAGTCGAATCCGGTTGGCCGAACGGGACAATCTGGAGCCCTGGGAGCCGTCCGCGGACCTGGATTGGGCTCAGCGCCATAGTGTTTCGGCGTGGCCGGCGATGCACTCAGGGCTTCGGGCGGAGGCCCGCAAGGGACGTATGCTGCCCTACGTCATCGAACTTGACGGCCGATTCCAGGGCCAGTTGACAATCGGCAACGTGGCCCACGGTGCACTGAGATCGGCCTGGATCGGCTACTGGGTGTCCAGCGAGGTGACCGGCGCCGGCGTGGCCACCGGTGCTCTGGCGTTAGGTCTGGATCATTGCTTCGGACCCGTCGGCCTGCATCGGGTCGAGGCGACGGTTCGCCCGGAAAACATCGCCAGTCGCAGGGTGCTGGCCAAAGTGGGCTTCCGCGAGGAGGGTCTGCTGAGGCGGTATCTCAACGTCGACGGCGCCTGGCGCGACCACCTGTTGGTGGCTATGACGGTCGAGGAGATGGACGGCTCGGTGGCCGCGGCGTTGGTCCGGCGTGGGCTCGCGGGGTGGGCCTGAAGCCGACCCGACTGTTACGAATGTGACATTTGTGGCTGTTGGTGCTTGTTCTTCAAGAATTACACGTGTGTAATTGGCACGGCGCGCCGTCAGTCATCGCGGACGTCA
>NZ_JBILVF010000197.1:0-5417 GCF_044370595.1 Mycobacterium sp. | reverse complement strand
GTTCACCGCCAGTGACGCCCCGAAGTCGCCGAAGAACTGCCCTTCCACCGGCGGCACCAGGGGATTGGTGAAGTCGAATGTCGTCGCGGGCGGGGTGGCGTTGCCGCCGCTCAGGATGGCCCCGATTCCGATCGGCTGCGCGGTCGAGACCGTCTGCTTCCCCTGCCCGAGGGTCACCACGGTGTTGGCGACCACGCCGTCGTAGAAGATGCCGGAGTTGTACACCTCGTTGGCCGGCGTCGTAGTGAGCGGGACGTTCTTCCAGAACGCTTGGTTGTAACCGGCGAAGAACGCGGTTCCACCGGTGTCGAACTCGTACACCTGCGAGGGGTTGTCGCCGATCGCCACATCGATGCCGTACTTGACACCGCCCGGCGAAGCGGTCGGACTCGTCGGCGGCGGGCCGAAGAATTCCGGGAGAAACCGCAGTGGGATCGTTGTGGAGTCGCTGCTCTGGGCGACGTTGAGTGGAGCGATGCCCTGGGTGAGCAGGCTGGCCAGCGGTGTCACGCCGCCGACCGGCGCCACGAAGACGGTGCCGCCGAGGGCGGTGACCGTCAGGGCTTGCTTGCCCGTCTTTGTGCCGTCGACGGTTCCCTCGAAGAGCGCGTCGCCCTTGCCCGCATCGACCGACACGTTGTTCCCCAGAACCACATTGGCGTCGATGGCGACCCCCGCCAGACCGCGGACGGCATCGCGCAGCGACAGCGGGGCGCCCAGCAGTGCGGAGTCGACCCGTCCGGTGAACGCGGAATCGCCCTCGAAACGCATCGAATCGACACCGGTCGTCGTCAGATTGCCCGGGGCGGTGCCGGAGGTGAAGACGAATCCGGCGCAACCGGCACTGCCCGGATTGCTCACTGCCACCGTGTCATCGGCGGAAACCGTGAAGTGCTGCGCACCCCAGAACAGTGGGTCGCCGGAGACCTGGACCGATGTTCCGTCCTGGCGGAAGTAGGCGGTGCTGCCGGTGTTGACCTTCACCACCAGGCCGTTGGTGGTCTGGCTGGCGGTCACGCCCTCTGGGACGAAAAACAGCGTGCGCCGCACCAACGCCAGCGCACCGGTCATCAGATCGTCGATCGGACCGCCGGGCAGGGTGGCCAGCCAATCGAAGGTGGAATTGAACAGATGGTTGACGACGGTGTTCACCGCCTGCCCAAGTGAGGGCGCCTGCGCACCCCAGCAGGCCGAGCACGAACTGCTCTGCGCTGATTCCGACGCCGACGCCGCCGGGGCGCTTGAGACGGCCACCGCGGCCGCCACCGGGGTTGGCAGCACCGCCGGTTCGGCGGGACTGGTGGTGACCGGCGCCGCCGCGGAGGCGGCCGGCATCGGGGCGGCGGTGGGGTCGCCGAGATCGACCGACGCGGCGAGTTCCGGCGCCGGCGTACTGGCCTGGCGCAGCCGCGCCGGGGTGCCGGCGGTCGCGGCACCCGGCCGTGTTTCGGCGCGCTCGGTGGGTCCCTCGGTGCTGGGTCCCTCGGTGCTGGGTCCCTCGGTGCTGGGTCCCTCGGTGTTGGGTCCCTCGGTGACCTGCAGGTCAGCCGATGTCCGGCCGGTCGCGCCTCGGATACGCGGCGCAGTGGCTGCGGGTCCCTCGGTGGCGGCCGCCACATCGGCGGATACCGTGCCCGCGCCCCGCGTCGGCCGTGGCGGCCGACTTGGCCGCTGCTGGTCGGGCCGCGCTCCGGCGGAGGTTGCACTCGAGTCGGCGTCCGGGGATTCCGCCGACGCTGTCGCAACGTGGGGGCCGACCACTGAGAGGCCCAACAGAACCGCCGCCGCCCCGACTCGCGTCAAGGATCTGCTCACCATCCAAGGCCCCCTAACCGAATCGCGACGCCGGAAAGCACGCCAGCAGGCTAACAACGGCGCGGACGGCTATCGCGTCTTTAGCCTTTCCGTCACACCTCGACGTCGAGGCGGGCCATCCCGCGCAACGTGACGTGGGGTTTGTAGGTCGGCTCGGCGGCCAGCCGTGCGGCGGGGAAGCGCCGGGTGACCGCCGACAGGGCGACCGCAGCCTCCAGCCGAGCCAACGGGGCGCCCAGACAGAAGTGCGCACCAAGGCCGAAGGCCAGGTGGCGCAACGGCTGGCGGTCGGGATCGAAGGTGTCGGGCCGGTGGTTGACTGCCGGGTCGCGGTTGGCCGCCGCCAGCAGCAGCATCATCGTGTCGCCCTTGGGCACTTGCACGCCGCCGATCGTCATGCCCTGCCCGGCGACCCGGCCGACCAGCTGCACCGGCGGGTCGTAGCGCAGCGTCTCCTCGACGATGACCGAGGCGCGGGCAGGGTCACCGGCCAGCTGTGACCAGTAGTCCGGGTGGCGCAGCATGGCCAAGATCGCGTTGGCGATCAGATTCACCGTGGTCTCGTGCCCGGCGATCAGCAGCAGGTTGCAGGTCGCGATGATCTCTTCCTCGGTGAGCTGATCGCCGGTCTCTTCCACCGCGATCAGACCCGACATCAGATCGCCGCGCGGGTCGGCCCGCCGCTGCGCCAGCAGGTCACGCAGATACTCGCGCAGCCACAGCCCGGCCTGCAGCCGTTCCTCGAACCCCTGAGCCTGACCGGTGAAGGCGAAGAACGGGTCCAGGCCCTGAGCCAGCAGTTCGGAGGCCCAACTGAATTTCGGCTCATCCTCGACGGGCACACCAAGCAACCGGCAGATCACCGCGACCGGCAGCGGGTGGGCCAGGTCGGCGATCGCTTCGAAGCGCCCCGCTGCGGTGACGTTGTCGAGCAGTCCGTCGACCAATTCGACGATGCCGGCCTCCAGAGCCTTGACCACGCGCGGCGAGAACGCCTTACTGACCAGCCGGCGCAGCCGGGTGTGATCCGGCGGGTCGAGGAAAAGGAAGCTCGGCGTGCCGAACGGCCGGAGATTCTCGCCGGCCGCCATGGCCCGCTGGGCGGCCGTGGACTTCAGCCGGTCGCTGCAGGATTCCGGGTGGCGCAGCACCTCGTCGCAGTCGGCGAAGGAACTGAACACGACCAAGTTCGACTCCGGCAGCAGCAGCGGGCCGCCATCACTCAACCGGCGATAGATGGGATACGGATCGGCGCGGTGTGCCGGGTTGAGCAGTTCCAGCAGCAGCGGCTGCGCAGCGGTCATCTGATCAGTCTGCCTGCCCTGTCTGTCTGCCCTGGTCTCACCTGCTGTCGGGCACGCTGGCCTGACTGCAACCGGGCGCCACCGTCGGTCCGGCAGCCAACGCATCGGCCAGCGCGGACGATTTCTCCAGGGCCACCACCGGGGGGAGCGACAATCGCACCTCGTAGACCACGCTGCCCTGCCCGCGGGCGTCACGGCAACTGAGGGAGACGCGGGCGCCGGCGCCGCTGCCGAAGCGGGCATCGAACGCCTCACGGACCGAACGCGACGTCAGCCGACCACCGGCCGACCGGGCAAAAACCGGTTCCAAGACGGCACCTGCCTGCTCGGCCAATTGCGCTGCGATACCGAAGTACTCGGGCGGTGCAACACCCGAGCAGGTGCCGTGGGCGTACCACTCGTGAGTGGTCATCACAGCCGAATCCGACATCATCTCCTGCAGACTCGCCTTGAGATCCGCCGGCAGCGGCACGGGGCTGCGGGCCTTGTCGGGAGTCCGTTTGGGCACATCGCAGTACTGCTCGGTGGATGGCTGGGGCCACAGCCCGTGCAGCATGAAGCTCTGCCCGAGTTTGTCGACGTGACCGGAGCGGCAACCGGAATTGGACGGCTCGACTTTGCACAGACTCGGCGCCCAGGTGACCACCAGCAGGCTGGACGTGCTGTCGGCCGACGCCTGTGGCGGCGGCGGACGTCGGTCCAGTACCAGCAGGCTGAACGCGACGGCGGCCACCGCGACCACCGCCAGGACTGCCGACACCGCCAGGACGGTGCGGTCACCTCGCTTCATGCTGCGCTATTCAACAACCCTGGGCCGCCGGGCGGATAAAGTTGGCCCACCCCGGGGGTGAACGAGTTCGGAGATCTGGTGAACGACGTCGATCGCTGGTTTTCGCGAACCGCACGCCGCAGCGCCGAACCGGTGGCCTTGTATCCCAGCCTGCTCACCGCGAAAGTCCCGGCTTATCTGCGCTACCGGCTGCGCTACCCCCTACTGATCGCCGCCGTGCGGTTCGCCGTGCATGTGGCCGAGTTCTTCATCCTGATGTCCAGTCTCGGCGGTGTCGCCGCGTTCACGGTGATGGTGCTGCGAGCCGGCAGCCTGGTCGTGGCCGGCGGGTGGTGGGGCCTGCTGGAAGTCATGCGGGAGCGGTTGCGGGGGTTCGCCGCGGCCGGAAACCGCGACGCCTCAGGCTACGAGATCGGCCGATGGCTGGTGCTGGCCGCGGCCCTCGCCCTGACCGCGACGGTCGGCGGTGCGGTGGTGCTGGGGGTGTGGAACCCGACCGGCGCGGATCCGTTGGCCCGCCTGTACGCATTCCTGATCGTGGTGGAGTTCGCGATCGACCTGCCGGTCCGGGTGCTGCACTCCGGGGTGTACGCCACCCGGCGCATCTATAAGCCGGCGTGGTCGATGGTGGTGCCGATCCTGGTGCAGTTGGTGATCCTGGGTGCCGGGTTCTACCTCTATCCCGGCGCGGCGATTGTCATCGCGATCGTGGTGTCCAACGCGCTGGCGCTGTGGATCACCGTGCATTTCACTCTCGAGGTGTACCGCCTGATGGGCCTGCGGCCGCAATTCGCCGGCCGACGGTGGTGGCGGGAGCTGCCGTCGATCCCGCCCAGGATGGCCGTGGAGACGACGCTGTCCGGACTGAGCCTGCGCCTGGATGCGATCCTGGTGCTGGCCCTGGTTGGCTTCTACGGGACAAACACCCGGACTTTCGATTTGACCGCAGGTCTGACGTCGTGGCGCAACATCGACGCGTTCCAGTTCTTCTACCTGATTCTGCCGCTGTTCCGGGGGACTTATGAAAGCGCGGGGCTGTTCTACTTCGACTTGGTCAGGCTGCGCACCGCCGCCGCGTTGCGGCCGCTGCAACTCCGATTCTTCCGCGACCTGGTGTGGGTCTCCCCGCTGATCGCGTTGTTCTTCTGGGCCCTCGCCGCCGGGTTGGGACTGGTGGTGCTCAACGACGTACCACCGAGCTTCCTGTTTGCTCTGATGCCAATGTTTCTGTTGCGCAGCCTGATCGGGGTCTACCAGATCCGGTTGTTCGCCGAGGGCCGGTTCGGGATCCATCTGGCCACGCTGGCTCTGCTGGCCGTGATGCTGTGGCTGGTGTGGCTCAATCCCAATCCGGCCGGCGACCTGCTGCAGATCACCGCGGCGATGATCATCCAACTCATCGTGCTCATCAACCTTCAGCATTTCAGCGACCGCCGGGATCCGCCACTACCCACCCTGCTGCAGCGCTCCGAGTGGATTCAGGCCCGGGCCCGGGAGTCCGAGCCGAC
>NZ_JBILVF010000195.1:0-5486 GCF_044370595.1 Mycobacterium sp. | reverse complement strand
CAACGACGCGCCGCTGTGCCCGCTATGTGTTGCCCCGGTTGATGATCGACCGCACCACCATCTCGGCGATCGCCGGCGAGCTCGGGGTGTCCTGGCACACCGTCAGCACGATCGCCATGCGCACCGTCGCCGAGCTGATCACGGTGGCCGGACCCGATCGACTGAGCGGGGTCCCCGTCATCGGGGTCGACGAGCACCGCTGGGCGCCACGACGCCGCGGCACCGAGGGGTTCGTCACCCTGATCATCGACCTCACCCCGGTTCACGACGGCACCGGGCCCGCGCGGCTGCTCGACCTGGTGCCCGGACGATCCGCGGCGGCGCTGAGCACATGGCTGGCCGATCAGCCACCGGCGTTTCGGGCGCAGGTCGAGGTGATCGCCATGGACGGCTTCGGCGGCTACAAGACCGCCGCGACCGAAGAACTGCCCGGCGCCACCGCGGTCATGGACCCCTTCCACGTCGTCGCCTTGGCCGGGGCCAAGCTCGACCTGATCCGCCAACGCATCCAACAGGCCACCTGCGGGCATCGGGGCCGCACCGGCGATCCCCTCTACGGTGTGCGACGCACCCTGCGCACCCGATTCCCGCTGCTGACCAGCCGGCAGCACGCACGGCTGCAAGCGGTGTTCGCCGATGACGACCACCTCGCGGTCATGGTGACCTGGAGTGTCTACCAGCGCATCATCGCCGCCTACAGCCAACCCGACCGGCGCCGCGGCAAGACCATGATGACCACCATCATCGACTCACTGCGCAGCGGCGTACCCGCGGCCCTCGAAGAACTTGCCCAGCTGGGCCGCACCCTGCGCCGACGTCGCCACGACGTGCTGGCCTTCTTCGACCACCACGCCTCCAACGGACCCACCGAAGCCATCAACGGCCGCCTGGAAGCCCTACGCCGCAACGCCCTGGGCTTCCGCAACCTCACCCACTACCGCTGGCGCTCACTACTGCACAGCGGCGCACTCCACCAACTCGTCAATGCACTCTGAATTACGAAGAGCCGGCAAACATGCCCCGAGCAGAGGCGACGTCCACATACCAGTCGTCGACGTAGGAAAATTCCTCGTATACGCGGCGGTAGCCGTTGCTGACGAGGAGCTGGTAGATCTTCTCCCGCATCGGGGTGAAGTTGTGTTCACAAACGATGACCCGGAAGCGGTATTTGGCGAAATCAAAATTTTCCAGGATTGCGAACTCACTCCCCTCGCAGTCGATCGATAAGAAGTCGATGATCTGGGGCGCGTGATGTTGGTCGAGAAGATCTACTAGGGAAATCGTCCGCACTTCGTACTGTCGATGTGTCTCGCGCGCCGTGCCGTGGAAGTCCGCGTCGCTGAAACCATCCAAGGTGGAGAGCCCAGCGCGTTCCACCTCATTGAAGAGAAGGGACTTGTCGGACTCGGCCCACACACATCTCTTCTCGATGTTGGCGCACCTGTTCCGCTCCAACTCGGCGTGCCAGACCGCCGCCGGTTCGGCTAAAATACCGGTCCAGCCGAATCGCTTTTCGAGCAAGTAGGTGTTGGAGATGTCGATCCCGTTGGTCGCGCCGAACTCGACGAAGTAGCCCTCGGTTTTGAAGTTCAACTGGGTCAGGACGAAAAGATCCTGACGATATTGAGACCGTGACTCGGGGAAGTACCAGAGGGCCTTCCGGAGACTCTCGAGATCCACTCCGCTTTCCTCGAGCGGATAGATGGAGCGCAGGAATTCGATGTCACTGCCGATCGGGTTGTTGTCTATCAGGCCGAGGCGCGCCCTGATTTCTTCAAGTTCGCCATACCGTGCGATGCCGATGCCCATCGGTTTCAACAGCGATCGGACAACAGCCTTGACCAGACGGGTGTAGCGGACTGCGTTCATGGCGCCCTCTTCGCATTGCCGGCCTCGAACTGTTCAGCCGCCAGCCGCAACTGCCGTCCCGTTGCCCGCGATGCGATCAGCCGATAACCGCGCCGCAGCACCCGCGCCAACCACGCCGGCGGAATCCACACGCCGGAGTCGCGGATCTCCCGATAGTAGGTTTCCATCGCGACGGTCGAGAAGTTGCCGCCGTGCTTGCGGAAGCCGGCGACGGCCGCGGTGATCGGTACGAGGTCGGTGTGACGGGCGAACGCCCGCCACAGGAAAGAGTCGCCGGCCAGTTTGGCGGCGCGGATGGTCTCGAGGGTTTCCGCGGGGAGCTTCGCGAGCAGTGAGTAGGTGAAGAAGGTGCTCTCCTGCTGGATGCCGCCGAGTATGCGCGGATTGAACAAACCTGCCCGGATGAGTTGTCGTGGATACCAGTTCGGCTGCAGGACGAGAACGAGTCTGCCCTGGTAGTCCCAGATGGTCGGCACTGCCGCCATCCACTGCGCCCCGGTAGCGTCGAACCTCTCCCGAAGGGTGGCGAACGCCCACGGCATCAACAAGTCATCGGAGCCAAGCCACCCGCAGATCGTGTCCGGTTGGGCCACCCCGTCGGCGAAAGCACGATCGAAGCCTTTGAAGACGGCGTCGTAGAGGCCCCGATCTGTGCCGGTCAGCAGGCGCCGCCGCGGGTCTTCGGCCACGGCCCGCGTGATGATCTCGAGGGTGCCGTCGGTCGAGCCCCCGTCGACGAGATAGTGGACCCAGTCCGGATCGGACTGCGCTCCGATCGAGTCAAGAGTCGCCTTGAGATAGGTCGCCCCGTTCAGCACCGGGGTCACAATCGCAAAGCGCGCCATGTGAGCATTATCCGCCTCAGCCGAGCCAGGCCTGCGCAGCGGAAAGCCAGGCCGCTTCGGGGCTTAGTACCCTCGCGCGGAAGTGCTCGAAGGGGGGAGGATGAGACCTGTGCAGCCCCAGATCGCCGAGACGCACACCGGTTTGGTCATGCTGCTGGGCGAGCTGGCATACAAGCTGAAGAAGCCGGTCAGAACCGACTTCCTCGACTTCTCCACCCCCCAAAGCCGGGAACTGGCCTGCGCCCACGAGGTGGCGCTCAACAGCCGGTTGGCCCCGGGCAGCTATCTGGGGGTGGGCCACTTCCAGCACCCGCAGGGCGGGCCGCCCGAACCGGTCATCGTGATGCGCCGGTATCCCGACGAGCGGCGGTTGGCCACCATGGTGCGCCGCGGGGACGACGTGACCGGCGAGTTGACCGCGATCGCCGAGATCCTGGCCCGCTTCCACGCCGACGCCAAGCGGGGGTCCGAGATCGACGATCAGGCCCGGGCCGAGGCGGTACTGGCCCGGTGGCGGGAGAACCTCACTGAACTCGCACGCTATGCCGACGGCCGTCGAGACCCGGCGGCGGTGCCTGGCTTGGACCCGGATCTGGTCGCCGAAATTGCAAGCCGGGCAACTGAATTCGTGCAGCAACGAGCGCCGCTGTTCTCCCGGAGGATCGGCCAGGGCCGCATCGTCGACGGTCACGCCGACCTGTTGGCCGACGACATCTTCTGTCTGCCCGACGGGCCGGCCCTGTTGGACTGCTTGGAGTTCGACGACACCTTGCGCTACCTCGACGTCATCGACGACGCCGGTTTCCTCGCCATGGATCTGGAGTACCTGGGCCGTCCGGATCTCGCCCGGTTCTTCCTGGAGTGCTACCGCCGCTTGGCCCACGACGATGCACCGCAGTCGCTGCAGCACTTCTACATCGCCTACCGCGCCGGGGTGCGGGCCAAGGTCGACTGCGTCCGCTACACCCAGGGCCACCTGCAGTCCGCCGGGGCCGCGCGCGCGCACCTCGCCATCGCCGTGGCCCATCTGCGGGCCGCGTCGTTGCAGGTGATCCTGGTTGGCGGCGGGCCGGGAACCGGAAAGACCACCCTGGCCCGTGCGCTGGCCGAACATCTCGATGCCCAGGTGATCTCGACCGACGATGTCCGCACCGAGCTGGCGGCGGTCGGTCTGATTGCCGGCCAACCCGGCGTTCTGGGTGAGGGTCTCTACACCCGGGAGAACATCGACGCCGTCTACCGCGCGGTACTCGCCAAGGCACAACTCGGCCTCGCGCAGGGCCGCACCGTCATCCTCGACGGCACGTGGAGCGACCCCGACCACCGCGACCACGCTCGCCAGGTCGCCGCCGACGGCGCAGCAGACATGGTCGAACTCCTCTGCGCCGCACCACTGGAGGCCACCGTCGGCCGGATCCGGACCCGGACTTCCACGACCTCCCAGGTGACGCCGGAGATCGCCACCGCACTGTCCGGTCGCACCGGTGCAGACGCCACCTGGTCGGGCGCCCACCGCATCGACACCACCCGAGACCTGGCCGAGTCATGCGCCGAGGCGCTGGAAATCTGCCGGACTAGCTGAGCGACAAAGTGAGGAGAGCGCTGATGCGATACGTCGACGACATCGCCAATCTGGGCATGGCCGACGCCGAGGAGGCTGGCGGGAAGGGCGCCAATATGGGCGAGATGGTGGCCGCTCAACTGCCGGTCCCGCCCGGCTTCGTCGTACTGCGGGACAGCTACTTGGCCTCAATGCGCGCCGCCGGAGTCTCCGACGAACTCAACGCCTCCCACCGGGACGCCATGCTGGCAGCCGGCGACCCCGGCCGGTTCGACGACATGTGCGCCACCATGAAAGCACTCGTCGTGCAGGCCGGCATGGCAGAGGACGTCCGTGCGGCGATTCTGGGCGCCTACCGGGTGATGGGGACGGATTCCTTTGTGGCGGTGCGATCCTCAGCCACCGGGGAAGACGGCGCCGATGCCTCGTTTGCCGGCATGAACGAAACCTTCACCAACGTCCGCGGCGAGCAGGACCTTATCGACGCGGTGCAGCAATGCTGGGCCTCGCTGTTCGGGCCGCGGGTGGTCGCCTACCGGGCCAGCCGCGGTTTCACCGCCGACCCGGCGATGGCGGTGGTGATCCAGTTGATGATCGCCTCCGAGCGATCCGGGGTGGCGTTCACCGCCGACCCGACCACCGACGCCACCGACCGGGTTGTGGTGGAGGGCGCCTTCGGCCAGGGCGAGGTGGTGGTGTCCGGATCGGTCGAACCCGACACCTACGTGGTGGCCAAGGACACTGGGGAAATCCTCTCCCGGCGAATGGGTTACAAGTCGTTCAAGATCATCCGGGGCGCCGATGGCAAGGATCAGCGAGTCGAACTCGACGACACCCAGGCTCAGGCCCAGGTGCTCAACGACGACGAAGTCCGCGCGATCGCCGAGATCGCCGTACGCAGTGAACGCCATGCCGGTAGCCCGCAGGACACCGAGTGGGCGATCGCCGATGGGAAGACCTACATCGTCCAGACCCGGCCCATCACCACCCTGAACCGGGCCGGGAAGCCTGCCGCCGAACAGCACGAGGTTCTGCTGCAGGGTCTGCCCGCAGTGCCCGGCGCGGCCTCCGGAGTGGTGCGTGTGCTGGGCGACGTCAGCGAGGGCGCCCGCCTGCAGGACGGCGAGATCCTGGTCGCCCAGATGACCAACCCGGACTGGCTGCCCACCATGCGCCGGGCCGCGGCCCTGGTGACCGACACCGGCGGCATG